>NZ_RZOF01000232.1:0-10456 GCF_003998955.1 Mesorhizobium sp. M4B.F.Ca.ET.017.02.2.1
GCGGGGAGGACGGTGGAAATGGCGGGGGCGCAGGCGGCAATGGTGGGGACGCGGGTGGAAATGGCGGGAACGGCGGCAACGGTGGCTCCGCAGGTGGCAATGGCGGAAACGGTGGCAACGGCGGGAACGGCGGCTCCGGTGGAAACGGTGGTTCCGGCGGAAACGGTGGGTCCGGCGGCAACGGCGGTTCCGGAGGAAACGGCAGTTCCGGAGGAAACGGCGGCTCCAGCGGGAACGGTGGTTCCGGCGGTAATGGCAGCTCAGGAGGAAACGGCAGCTCGGGTGGCAACGGCAACTCCGGCGGCCATGGCGGCAGCCGTCACGATACCGGCCATTCGGATGGCGGCCCGCGTTCCTGCGCAACCTCCCAGGGATCGTCTTGCTGATCCGGCCTGTCCTTGACGGGCGTCGCGCGTAAGCGGGTGCGGATGACGCGCTTCAGGTTCCTGTTTTGATGCATGGCGCCCGTGCAGCCGCGCGACAAACATCAGGCTCCCGGAACCCGGGCGAACGTCGGAACGCGGCGGGTCGCTCCCTGGACCGCTAGCGACCCGTGCGGTAGGCGAAATCGTCGATCGCCGCCTGCCAGTAATGCAGTGTCCGGATCTCGAGCCGCGTGATGCGTCTGTAGTCGGCCGCGAAGTAGACCTGACCGTTCGCCGACAGCACGAACTGATCCTCATATGCGGGCTCATCGCCCCGCCAGGCCTTGACGATAAGCGTCTCGCCCTCCGCGTCGTCCCAGCCCACGCCGAAATAGGCGCCTGTGAAATCGAACGGCTTATCGCTGAACACCTGCGCCGGGTGCCCCGAGCTGTTGTAGGCGATGAATTCGCCCGACATGGTGGTGTTGATGTAGCCCGGGCCAGCGGTGAAGCTCTGGTGCATGGCAACGAGGTTGTACCAGTTGAGCCCGCCATAACCGGACGGAATTTCGAACACGCCGGGCGACGTCATCAGGTCGTCGAAGCCGACAATATGCTGGTTGGGCAGCGGCTCCTCCTCAGGTCCGCCTTTGCCCGAGACCGCTGAGATCACCACCGGCGCCGCGCCGACGACAATGCGCCGGCGCTGCGTCGCCCCGCCGACCGACACGTCGACCAGCCATTCGCCCGATGTCGCGGGTGCGCTGAAGCGCCCGTCTGGACCGACCTTGGCGGCGGCCGTGACGCCGTCCGGCCCTGTCAAGGAAACGCGCGATCCGGCGGCGACCGCGCCGCTGATCGTCAGATCCGCCGCGAGCCCGACCGGGTGTGTCGTGCGCAGCGCGATCATGTCGCCCGGCGATCCGGGCGAAACGACATAGTCGCTTTCCTGCGAGGCGTTGCCGGTGGTGACGGAGAAGCCCGGCGGAGGCACGACCCGGAACGCGTAATGTCCGGGGTCGACGACTTCGAGATCGCGCTGGATGACCGACATCCGGAAATTGGCGAAGCCGTCGACATTGGTCAACCGCATGATGGTGCTGCCGTTCGGCCTGTCGAGCTCGACGGCCGCGCGCGACATAGGTCGGTCGCCGAGATCGTAGACGCCGTTCCTGTTGAGGTCGCGGAACACGAGCAGCGACGTGTTCATCTGGCCGCCGTTGAAGGACCCCCACGCGCGCTTGGGATAATAGGCCTCAGCACTGCCGGCACGGGCCGCGCCGCAGATCATGGCCAGACCGATGGCCCCCGCGGCCACGAGAGCGCCCGAAAACAACAAACCACGCTTCACGAAATTTCCTCTCCGGCAGTCCTTGCCATTCCGATCCCCTCGAGACGCGCAATGACCTTGTCGACGGCATCGGCATCGAAATAGGCGAGATAGAGCAACGCCATGGTGGCGCTGAACGTATAGACCGGCAGCGTCAGATAGATGATGGCGTGAAAGGCCAGGCCCGGCAGGATCAGATAGCGCCTGCTGCGGCGAAACGGCAGGCCGAAGGCAAGGCAGTATTCGAGCGCGACCACGGCGACGGACACGATGATTGCGATCCAGGCAAGGCCGGCCGGATAGTCCGAGCCGGCGTAGTACCAGAGGAATATCTGCTCGATCCGCGCGCCGCTCAAAAAGGCGTAGCTCGACTTGTCGAAGGCGGCGAAGAAATAGAGCACCGAGAGCTGCACCACGATCAGCCGCAGCCCCCACAGATTGCCGCGTTCCGCCGGCGGTGGCAGGCCGGCGCGTTCGGCGCGCATCACCGCCAGGTAGCGGTCCAGCGAGTAGGAGCGGCCGCAGGGGGTGAGCGCGATCAGAAGGGCTGCGATGGCTAGCAGATAGACATGATGGTGGGTCCAGGGCTCGTGGCCAAGCTGGAAGCCGAAATAATAGTACATCGCCAGCCCGACCGTGCCGGCCCAGACGGCGGCGATGCGGCTGTGATAGCCAACGAAGAGCAGCGCTGTCGCCATGAAGAAGTTGACGGCCAGAAAGAGGCCGGCCGGCGATTGGTCGATGTAGAGCAGCAGTTCGCCCGCCCAGCGCGACCAGAACAGCATTGCCAGACCGATACGGATCAACGCGGACGAACGCGACGAGCCCTCGGTGTCGACCGCCCAGCCGACGAAGCGTGCCGCCACGGCATCGATCGGACGCCAGCCGGCGATGGCGTCAGTCGGCGCAGGCATTTTCGGCATCGGTATGGATGATCTGCCAGCCGCCGCGGGCGGCCTGGCGCGCGCGGACACGGATGTCGGCGCCCTGCCCGGCGGCCGTGCAGAGCCGCTTGATGACGGAAGCGAGTTCGTCACGGCTTTCGATCCGCTTAAGCCTGCCGTTGCGAGAGGCGCCGAGCATCTCGAAGCGGTCGAGCGGGACAAGCGCGCCGTCGGGCAGGCGGATTTCGAAGGAAGCGTCGATCACGCCCATCCCGATCGCGCTGAACATGGTCCAGGACCGCAGCCATGCCGATCGGACCCCGAAGACCTGCTCCGCTACCGGTCCGGCGATCATGAACGCGGCGATGGCGATGAATGCGAACAACCGCAAGCGCCCTGCCGACAGCCGCCCGGCAGGCTCCGCACTCACCCTGATCGAGACGATATCCGTCACCCGCGCACCCCCGCCCCGATATAGACCGGTTCGACGCCCGTTTTTCAACTCCCCCCAGAAAAAGTCAGGGCTCGAGGCCGCGTTTGTGGCCGATGCGCGGTGCGCCACTGGCGGCGGTAGACTGCACCTCGGCGCTCATCTCATGACCAGCTCCCGCCCCAGCCGCTTCGGCGGCTCGGCCCGCAGCACCACATTCGTGGTCACCGCGCCGTAGCGGCCGATGCCATCGACGATTGCCTCGAGATCGGGCGGCGACGGGACGAGCACCTTGACCAGGAAACAGTCCTCCCCGGTCACGCGCAGGACCTCGATCACCTCCGGCATCTGCGCGAATTTCTTCAGGCAGGCCTGGATGTGCTCATGCGTGGTGCGCAGGCGGATGACGGCCATGGTGCCGAGCCCGAGGGCGGTCGGGTCGACCACCGCGCGATAGCCGGAGACGATGCCGCGCTCTTCCAGCCGCTTCACCCGCTCGGAAGTAGCGGGCTGGGACAGGCCGACACGCCGGCCAAGCGCGGAAATGCCGATGCGGCCGTCCTCCTGCAGGATCTCCACGATCGCCATGTCGGTGGGGTCGAGCCTCGCTCTTGTCTCGCCGTTTGCCATGCCTGCCTTCAATCCATCGGGAAACCTGCCTGCTTTCCGATGATCTCTCATTCCGCCGGCTGGCGGAAGGCCTAGAATTGCCGGCATCGCATCGACAGGAATAGGCAGTCCATGAACGAATTCATCATCGTGCCCGGCATCGGCGGATCGGGCGAAGCACACTGGCAGACGCGCTGGCAGCGGGCGAACCCGGCCATGCGCCGCTTCAGCCCGGCAAGTTGGGAGCAGCCGGATCTCGACGACTGGATCGGCGCCCTCGACGCTGCGGTGGCGGCGGCGAATGCCCCGCCTGTGCTGATTTCCCACAGCCTCGGCTGCCTGCTGGTCGCGCATTGGCAGCTTGTCTCGAAGGATGCCTGCGCCGGCGCCTTCCTGGTCGCGGTTCCCGATCCGGCGAGCCAGGCCTTTCCGGCCTCGGTGCGCGGTTTTGCCGGCGCGCCGGCGGGACGGCTCCGCTTTCCCTCGCTCATCGTCGCCAGCAGCGACGACCCCTACGGCTCGCTCGATCATGCCGAGACAAAGGCCGCGCAATGGGGAAGCGGCCTCCATGTTGCGGGAGCGCTCGGCCACATCAATGGCGACAGCGGACTGGGTGATTGGGCCGAGGGAATGAAACTGTTGGCGGCTTTCGCGAGCGAGGCCGGGCGAACTGCGCTGCTGGATGCAGGCACGGATTGACCGGGCCGATGCTAGCCGGACGGGACCTTCGAATTCTGGGCCTCGCGCCTGGCAGCCTCCTCCTTCTGCTTCTCGGCATCGGCCTTGCGCTTGGGGCAGTCCTCGAATTCGTGGTCGCGGCCGCCGCAGTAGGAGCAGCATTTCGCGGGCGTTTCGGGGTAGAGCATCGTGGCCATTCCCAAGAATGCACGAACTGCTTTCCGGTTGCAGCAATTCGTGAAGGCTCGGCCACCGGCGTTCAGCCCATGCCCCGGCATGTCTCCTGCGCAGTCCCGGACGGGCCGCACACTTTTCCTGGAATTGCTTTTAAGGAGCTCGCCGCTCGCGCGGCGGGCTCCCAGTTAATCACCCGTCACGCATGCGCGTGCGGATGATGGACATCCCAGACCGCCCAGGCCGATGCGGCAACCACCAGAATGCCGAGGACAACATGGGTCGCCATCGCGTTGGCGTTTGCCATGAAGCCCAGCAGCCAGGGTGAGACGATCAGCCAAAGGCCGAGGACGAGATTGACCCATTCTTCCCACTCCGCGAACACCGAAAGCGTCGCCAAGGCCAGCGCGCCGAGCGCAACGCCTACGATCCAGGCGTTCCACGCGGGCATCGTCTCAGCGGCGAACCCGATGATCCAGGGGGAGATGAACAGGCAGATCGCGAGGACAAGATTGATCCAATCCTGGCCCCTCTTTCCTTCCATCATCATTGCCATAGACAACCTCCATGAAGATGAAGCTTGACCAAAGCACTACGTTTCGCGTGCAAGAGCACGCTTAGTCATTGATATAATTACGTTTCAAAATCCTTCAAGGTTTAGGCTACTTTTGCCTGACCCGCGGCCTCCGTGCCGCCGGCTGGAGATGCGCTTTTTTGGAGGAACCCTCGGGCCATCAGCACGTTCGCCCATGATCGCATTGCAAATAGCAAAAATTTGCATTGGCAAACAAAGTTGCCATATTAGCTGACTAAACGATTCGTGGTATCGTGAACCGATGGCCAAGAAGAAACCAAGACCGATGCTTTCCGCGATCCCGGCCGCCTCCGCGGCCGAGGCCTATGAGGCAACCTACTTCGCCCGCAAATGCGGCCTGACCCGCGACGAGGCGCTCCGGATAATGCGCGAGGCGCAGGTCGTCGTGAAGGCACCCTCCGAAGGCAAGCGCAAGGGTTAGGCCCCTCCCCGCATCTCAAGATTACGCAAGCCTCCTCAATAGCCGCCGACGATCGGCAGGATCTCGCCGGTGATGTAGCTTGAGCATTGCGGCGAGGCGAGGAACACATAGGCCGGCGCGATCTCCTCCGGCTGGGCCGGCCGCTTCATCGGCGTCTTGGCGCCGAACTGGGCGACATCCTCGGCCTCCTTCTCCGAAGGGTTGAGCGGCGTCCAGACCGGGCCCGGCGCCACCGCGTTGACGCGGATGCCCTTGCCGATCAGGTTGCCCGACAGAGCGCGCGTGAAGGCGTGGATGCCGCCCTTGGTCATCGAATAGTCGACCAGATGCTTCGACCCCTCGATGCCGGTGACCGAACCGGTGTTGATGATGGCCGAGCCCGGCTTCATGCGCGGCACGGCCTCCTGCGCCATATGGAAATAGCCGTAGAGATTGGTCTTCAGCGTGGTGTCGAAATGCTCCTCGGTGAGGTCGGCGAAATCGGTCGAATGAATCTGGAAGGCAGCGTTGTTGACCAGCACGTCGAGGCCACCCAATGCCTTCACGGTCTGCTCGACCGCCTTGCGGCAGAAGGCGCGCTTGGCGACGTCGCCGCGCAGCGCCAGGCAGCGCCTGCCCTCGGCCTCGACGGCGCGCTTCGTCGTCTCGGCGTCGCGATCCTCGCTGAGATAGGCGATGGCGACGTCGGCGCCTTCGCGCGCGAACAGCACCGCCACGGCGCGACCGATGCCGGAATCGCCGCCGGTGATCAGCGCCACCTTGCCGTCGAGTTTCTTCGAGCCCTGCCAGAACGGCGCGTCGTAGAGCGGCGCCGGCTCGATCGCCCACTCCTGGCCGGGCTTCGGATGATGCTGCTTCGGAAAAGGCGGTTCGGGATAGCGGCGTGCGCCGGCCTGCATGGCGGCCGGCTCCTTAGCCTTCGGGCTGCGGCGGTCGCGGGCGTCGACCTTGCGCTGCACCCGGCGCTGCTTCTGGGCGGCTTTCGACGTGTCGGACCTTGTCAGCATCGGTTTCTCCTTCGGTTCGAAGGGACAACGCATGCCGGCCGAAAAGGTTGGCGGGCGAAAACCTGGTCGCAAATGAACCGGGTCCACCCGTCCGACGGATACATCAAAGTTAAATGCGGCCGACAGGCGTGAGGTGGTAGGTCACTGGCGGCGGGGGGCACTGGGAGGAGCCCATGGACGTTCGAAATCTGATCGGCAGATTGTCCTCCACCTTGCTGCGCCAGCGCGCGGCCGCGTCGCCGGCTGCCTTCAGGCCGAGCCGCGACGCGCTCGCCGACGTCCCGCTGAAGCCGCGACCGCGGCCACCATTTCGGCCGCAGCCGCCGATCCGGCCGGCAAGCAACATGTAGCCACCGACGCAGCCAAGGCGGAGACAAGCATACCATGAAATGGGCAGGCATGAAATCGGCAGAGATGAAATCGGCAAACATGAGATCGCTTGAGATGACTCATCCGCTTCTGGTGCTTGGCATCGCCGCCTTCACGATCGCGCCCTTCGCGGGGCTGCTGTGGCGAACGAGGGAGTGGTTCGGCTGGTGAACGGCGATGAGCCGGTTCCTGCCCCTGACGATCAGGTTCGCCGACGGCGGCTCGATGGTCGTTTCATCCATCGCCGAGGCGAAGAAGGCACTCGCCAGGGCATGGAAGGACAAGGACGCGCCGGCCTATGTCGCAGCGGCGCGTCTGGTGGATGACGCGCTCGAAGGGATCTGCCGGCCCGCCGTCGCCTTCGCAGCGTTCAAGAAGGCCGCCGCCGAGCAAGGACTACTGAGGCCGGCCGCACCGAGTGCCGCGCTTACCATGCTGGACCAGTTGTGGTCGCCGGGCAGCAAGCCCGACCGAGAGCCCGATTGAACCACGCCATGGCCTGGGATGTACGGATCGGCGACGAAGTGATCGTGAACGCCACCGTGCTTACGCTGCTCGGCAGCGGTCGCGCGCGGGTCCGCATCCCGACTCACAATTATCCCTGTGCGATCGACCCGCCGGCCGGCGCCAAGGCCGGCGATCGGATCACCATCGCGGGTCACGTCACTGAGGTCGACCACGACAAAGGCAGGGTGACGTTCAAGGCGGGCGGCCTGGTCACCGTCGACATAGCGTCGGTCGCTGCCTGGAAGTCGGTGCTTCGCGATCCGCCCTGACGCCTATCGCGGCTCGCGGTTCATGCTGAGATAGGTCGGGTCGAACTCGGCCATCGCCACCAGCAGATCCCAGTCGAGGATGGTCACGGTATAGTTCGACCAGCTGACCAGGCCGATATTGCGCAGCATGCCGATGACCCGGTTCATATGGACGACCGAAAGCCCAAGCACGTCGGCCAGTTCGGCTTGCGACAAGGGAAGCTGGAAGCTCATCCCGGACGTGCGCTTGACGACCTGGAGGCGGACGAACAGCTCGCAGATGAGATGGGCGAGATGCGAGGTCTTCGAACGCCGGCCCATGGCGACGATCCACTCTCGGTGAATGGCGCCGTCGACGAGCGTGTCCAGCCACAGGAGCCGGGTGAGATGGGGCGCCTGCTCGGTGATGGCGCGCAGCTTGGCGTGGTCGGCGGCAGCGACATGGCAGGGCGAGAGCGCGATGATGCCATGGTCCATTGTCTTCAGCAGGAAGGCGTGAAGGTCGACGAAATCGCCGGGGACCTGCAGTGAGGTGAACTGCCGTCCGCCATCCTCCAGCACCTTGTAGCGCGCGGCGATGCCGTCGAGGATAAGGGTGCTGTGGATCGGCCTCGACCCTTCGGAAACGATGTCCTGCCCCGTGGCGACATGTCGTTCGGTCGAGATGGCACCCGCCAGCAATTCCTTTTCCGCCTCCGAGAGGAGGTCGTGCTGGCCAAGGTTCAGATAGAGGGATTCGAGCATTCGGTTCCGATCCTGCGTGCACCGCCAAGAGCAAACGCCGCAGCGGGCGCCTGGTTGCAGCCAGCGCGGCTGACGATCGGCAGGCGCGCCGGGAGACTTGCAGACAGGAGAGCCGTCCAGACCTGCGCGCCGGGCGCCGTCCACGACTTGGGTTCACGAAATATTTCGGATGGAACATCCGTTCCCGGCCGCGCTTATCGTGATGCAAGGAAACGGCGCTTGCGATTTCACGAGCGCCGTTTCTTTGCCCCCTCAAGTCGCATCAAACGATGGAGCAAAGTGATGGCAAGGAAGAATTCGTCTGGCGCGGCGAACGGCCTGGAGAGCCTGTTCGTGGACGGCCTGAAGGACATCTACTACGCGGAAAAGAAGATCCTGAAGACGTTGCCCAAGCTGGCGAAGGCCGCCCAGTCGAAGGAACTGAGCGCAGCCTTCGAGAAGCATCGCATGGAAACAGAGGGACAGGTCGATCGCCTGGAACAAGTGTTCGAGCTGATGGGCAAGGCTGCAAGGGGCAAGACCTGTCCGGCGATCGACGGCATCCTCGAAGAAGGCTCGGAAATCCTCGAGGAGTACCAGGACGAGCCGGCGCTCGACGCGGGCCTGGTGGCGGCCGCCCAGGCCGTCGAGCATTATGAAATAGCCCGCTACGGCACGCTGGTCGCCTGGGCGGAGCAACTGGGCCTCAAGGACGCAGTGCCGTTGCTGCGCGAAACGCTGGCGCAGGAGTCCGCCACCGACGAGGCGCTCAGCGCTTTGGGCGAAAGTGGCGCGAACCAGCGGGCGTTGCAGGCGGCCGCCTGAACCGCCGCGCACGCGATCGTCCGCAATTGCGGTCCCGGTCGGCACCGGGGCCGCGTGCGATCACCAGGATTCCATGAACAACCGGGCGTATCGGCCGCAACCTGCTGCCGACGGGCTCAAGCTTTGGCACGACGCCATCGAGCATGGCGCAGCAGGCGGAGGATTTAGGGTTGGAACGAATATTCAACCGTGTCGCGGAGGCGGTCGCCCATGCCGCGGGTCGCCCCTGGGCTTTCGCCTCATGCCTGGCCTGCGTGGTCGCCTGGGCCTTGTCCGGACCGGTGTTCGACTTTTCGGAGACCTGGCAACTCGTCATCAACACCGGGACCACCATCGTCACCTTTCTGATGGTGTTCCTGATCCAGAACACCCAGAACCGCGATGGTGCAGCCATACAGGCGAAGCTCGACGAACTCATACGGTCCGGACAGGGAAAGAACGACTTCATCGGCATCGAGCACCTCACGGAAGCCGAGGTGCAGGAATTCAGAAATCGGTGCGCCGAGGCCAAGCAGGCTCAACTGCGTTCTGAGGACGCCTACTGAAGAGACGGCCCTTTATACCACCAGCCTGGAAGAAGCCCTGACCATGGGGCTCGGCATGGCAAGGCCGGAGCGTCTGTGACGTCGGCCGACAATTTATTTAAGCAATCGCTAACGGAACACAACCGGCCGTGCGATATTGAATCAAATTCGAGCATCGCGCGGGGAGTCCCGATGCCTAAGCCCGCCGGCAGGGACCGGTTGTCCTTTATCGAGCCGCTGATGCCGACGCTCGTCGACAAGCCACCGGAAGGCGACGGCTGGATTCATGAAGTGAAATTCGACGGCTACCGCTCCCAAATTGTTCGGGACGTGGACGGCGTGCGCATTTTCAGCCGCCGCGGTCTCGACTGGACAGCAAAATATCGCGACCTTGCCAAGGCCGCGAGCGGGCTCGACGCTGAGGACGCGATCATCGACGGCGAAGTGATCGTCACGAATGAGGCTGGACTGTCCGACTTCAAGGCGCTGCGCAAGGCCATCACAAGTCGGCAACAGGACCTCTATTTCGTCGCCTTCGATCTTCTCCACCTCAATGGCCGCGACCTCCGCGACATCCCGCTGGAGGACCGGCGCGAGATCCTAGCCGAGATGATCCCGCCTGGCGGGCGCATCCAGTTCAGTCAATCGTTGCCGGGCGATGCCAAGTCCATCTTCCATCTCATCGATCAAGCCGGCCTTGAGGGCATGGTTTCGAAGCGCAAGGAAAGCAAATATCGATCCGGCAATTCTACGGCCTGGCTCAAGGC
>NZ_RZOF01000233.1:0-10402 GCF_003998955.1 Mesorhizobium sp. M4B.F.Ca.ET.017.02.2.1
GCAGGCGGGCGAGCTGCTGGCGGGTCAGTGGCGCGACGCCGGCAGCGCGCTGCACGGCTCGGCGCTGCGCGCCTGCCGCAGGGCGATGAGCGGCGAGGTTCCGGCCGACGCTGCCCGGGACGCGTTCATCGGCGCCGCGCGCGAGGCGCATGTGCTGGTGGAGCACGCGTCGGAATAATGGTGCCCGGGCGGGATGGACAGTTCCATCTGTTCGGGCTTCAGATCCCGAACATCAGGGTCGCATAGACTATCGGGCCTGCGATCAGGCAGACAGCCATCGCGATCAGCACCGCTATGGCGAAGCGCTCCGCGCGTCTGATACGGTTTGCGACCTCATCATCGTCGGTTGAGATGAGATCGAGGATCGAAAAAACTCGGGGGGCAGTATGGTTGTCGTTTGCGGGTCGGCCTGCTTCGTCATGCAGGTTCAGTCTGCTTGGGCTAGAGGTCACATTCGTCTCGCTATTCGAATACGCCACACCGCTTGCCGCTGGTGGCGATGCCAATCGGCGCCCGCCATGTCAAGAAGAACTTGCGGACATCCGGTGACTGACGACAGGCCTTGCCGCAGCCGCTCACCAACTCGCGACCGTGAAATTGGTTGCCGGCCGCAGCCCAATGCGCTCGGCGATCAGGCTTTGGTCCGACCCGGTCCGATCGAGACTGTCACGGTGGTGGAACTCTTGACGGCGGAACCATATTCCGACGCCGGCCGTTGACCGACGCGAAGGAGAAAACCAATGGCCGAAACAGACGACCAATCCTCGACACCCAAAATGACCCAACGCGAGGCTCAGGAGGCACTCGAAAAGCAGGTCGCGCAGTTGAAGCGCGAGATCAACAAGATCAATCGAACATTGTCCGAGCGCGCCGAAGAGGCTCTGGAGGAGGCCAATGGCTGGTATGACAGCGCGGCTGATCGTGCCAGCCGGACCGCTCAGGCACTTCGCAGCAGAGCGCAATCGGTTTCCGGAGTGGTCCAGGAAAATCCGGGCACGGTCTCGACCGCCTTCGTTCTCGGCGGCACGATCGGCCTGATGCTTGGGCTCATCCTTACCGGTGCGGACGATCCCCGCCGCGGGCGCTGGCTCTAGGTCCGCCTGGATCGCGCTCGGCGCGTGGCCCTGCCGCACATCATATTAGCAGGAAACGATATGTTAACGGCTGTCATGCAGCCTTTGCGCGTGGAGGAAGGGCAATGCCCTCCTCATCGACGTTCCAACGTGCGCCCTCGAGCGCCGGGACGTTCGACCAATGCGGAGCAAACGCATGAGTGTCGAAACAGCTCTGGAACAATTGCTGCGGTTGATTCATCGCCGGGCCATGAGACTAGCGGCTTTGCCGGATGACGAGAGGGATCTGCACTACGATCTCATCCGCCTGTCTTGTTGCAAGGCGGCCGAGCATATTGGGCAAAGTCCGGACGAGGCAGCCATCACCGCAAACGACATGGTCGAGTTCGTTCGCGCGCTGGTCGGGATCATCGAAGTGGGGCGCGGACATGACCGGCGCGAAGCGCCGATCGGTCGCCGGCCGGCACAGCAGTTCGCCGGCCTGGGGAACGGCGCCGCACGCACTTAGGCCGGCGCTTCAGCCTCGCCAGCCCCGCCAAAAAGTCAACAAAATCGGAGATATTGGCGATCCCGGCAGGATTCGAACCTGCGACCATCGGCTTAGAAGGCCGGTGCTCTATCCAGCTGAGCTACGGGACCGCTGGCCGGCGATGCCGGCTTTCTGCTTCTCGGCCGGGCCGCCGCCCGGCTTGCCGGTCAGTGCGTCCAGGGCGTCCTGCGGTCATAGCGGAAATTCTCCGCGTAGGAAATCTGCCGGCGCTTGGTCTCCTTCGGCTCCTCGACGCGGTAGGCGAGGCCTTCCTTTTCAGCATAGGCCACCGCTTCTTCCCTGGTGTCGAAGGTCAGCCTGACCTGGCTCAGCATGTCGCCCGAGGTGGTGTAGCCCATCAGCGGGTCGATCTTCTTGCGCTGCGCGGGATCGAATTCCAGAACCCAGTGACCGGTCTTGGCCTTGCCTGACTGCATCGCGGTTTTGGCTGGGCTGAAAATGCGCGCGGACATGTCCACCTCGTTGTTGCGGGCCGGCGGCAGCGCCACCTTTCGCCTGTCATTACTGTGCAACGGCGCCGACGGCAAGGCCAACGGCCGCCGGGCGGGGGCGTCAGCCGGCGCGTCGGAACCTCGCCGAGGCCTGGGCATTATCCAAAACATCAGGCGACCTGTCTCGCGAGCGGGACGAATTCCGCCGCCGGCGCCCCGCGCCGGCACCCAGGCAAACGCAGCCGTTCCAACAGCCCGGACACGCATCATGAACAATGCAGCCCAAACCCGCGCAATCCAGCTCGCCGTCATCGTCGGCAGCCTTCGCGCCCAGTCCTACAGCCGCAAGATCGCCAGGGCACTGGCCGCCCGCGCGCCTGACTCGATGCGCTGCCGCTTCATCGAGATCGGCGACCTGCCGCTCTACAACGAGGACCTCGAGGGCGAAGATCCGCCGCGCGCATGGTCGACATTCCGCGCGGAAATCCGCAGCGCCGATGCGGTGCTCTTCGTCACGCCGGAATATAACCGCTCGATACCCGGCTGCCTGAAGAACGCGCTGGATGTCGGCTCGCGCCCGTCAGGCAAGAGCGTGTTCAAAGGCCTGCCGGCCGGGGGCGTCAGCGTCACCCCGAACAAGCTTGGAGCGTTTGGCGCCAACCATGCGCTGCGCCAGACCTTCGTCTTTCTCGACATGCCGGTGATGCAGCAGCCGGAAGCCTATATCAGCACCGTCGCCGACCTGCTGGACGACAAGGGCGGGGTGAAGAGCAGCGAAACCGCTGGATACCTGGAGAAATTCATGAGCGCCCTGGAGGACTGGATCAGAACCATCCGGCCAGACGATGCCTCCTTCGAGGCGTTCATGCGGCAGCGTGAAAAGATTGCCGAAGACTATGTCAACGGCGACGCGAAATCGCTCGAGGCGATCGTCACGCACGCGGAACCGGCGACTTTCTTCTCGCCGCGGGGCGATCATCTCCAGGGTGCCAACGCCGTCGCGAGCCGTTACGAGCGCGACGCGCGCAGCTTCCATGAAGGCGGCAGCACCGATCTCGAGGTGCTGCAATCCTCGGCAAGCGGCGGCCTGGCGTTCTGGACCGGCCTGCAGCACGCCGAGGCGCGCATGGGCAAGAATGGCGAGACCACGGCGATGACCTTGCGGGTGACCGAAGTGTTCCGCTTCGAGGACGGCGCGTTCAGGCTCGTCCACCGCCATGCCGACCCGGCGAAGGCCGGATAGCCCCGCGACATAACGCCGGCGGCTTTGCAACCGCGGCATCTTCCCATTGCGCTGCAAGCGGCATATGTCGGATACAACGTCGTGTCAGACAGGGTGATGACGGCGACAAACAAGGACATGGACGCGGAAACCTTGCAGGCTCAGGCCGGCCGACCGGAGACCTTCGACGGCGCGATCGTGATCGGCGCCGGCGCGGCCGGGCTCAGCGTCGCCCTGGCGCTCATCGAGGCCGGCGTGGCAACGCAGGTGCTGGAGCGGGAGAGCCGGCTGGCCGAACCCTGGCACCGTCGGCACGAAAACCTGCACCTCAACACCCATCGCGATCTTTCTTCCCTGCCCGGCGTCGCCTACCCCGCCGGCACGCCCGCCTTTCCGCACCGCACCACGGTGATCAGCCATCTCAACGAATTCGCCGAGACGCACGGGCTGCCGGTCGAATTCGGCGTCGTCGTCGAGGAAGTGACCTTCAACGGCGATCACTGGACGGTCAGGACAACCGCCGGGCCGCGGCTTGCGCGCCATGTCGTGATCGCTACAGGTCGCGACCGGCATCCGTTCATTCCCGCCTGGAAAGGCATGAAGGACTTTGCCGGGCGCATCGTCCATTCGGCCGATTTCGGCGCGGCGAAGGACTATGAGGACAAGACGGTACTGGTGGTGGGCGCCGGCAATTCGGGCTTCGACGCGCTCAATCACCTTTCCGGCGTCAAGACCGGACAGATGTGGCTTGCCGCCCGCAACGGCCCCTCGCTCTTGCCCAAGCGCATCGGCCAGATCGCAGTGCACCGTTTTTCGCCTTTCATGGCGCGGCTGCCCGTGAGGCTGGCCGACTGGGCGATGGCGCTGACCCAACGCCTCGTCTTCGGTGACCTGCGCAAATTCAGCCTTCCGTCGTCACGCGTGGGCGGCGCCAGCCGACTGGGCTCCGACTACACCGCGATCGCCTCCGATGACGGCGCCGTCGATGCCATCAAGGCCGGCCGTGTCATCGTGGTTCCGCAGATCAGGGAATTCACCCGCGACGGCGTCATCCTCGAGAACGGCCAGACGATCACCCCCGACATCGTCATCGCCGCAACCGGCTACCGCACCGGGCTGGAGCCGATGGTGGGCTCGCTCGGCGTGCTCGACGCCAAGGGCGTGCCGCTGTTCAACGGCGCCGACAGCGACCCGAGATTGCCGGGCCTTTGGTTCACCGGCATGCGGCCGAGCATCCGCGGCTGCTTTGCCAATGCCCGCATCCAGGGCGCCGCGATCGCCCGTGAGATCGCCAGACGACGACGCTGAGCGCAAATCGCTCATTTCTGCATGAAGGCGGCAAAGTTCTCCCTCGTCGACTGCAGCCAGCTTTCGTCATTCGTCAGCACTTCGTGCCCGATGAACGATACAGCGCTTTCGTTTTTCTCGTTTCGTGGGTTGCCTTCGCGGGTCTGGAACCTTATACGCCGCAGGGCCTCGGAGTGTAGCGCAGCCTGGTAGCGCATCTGGTTTGGGACCAGAGGGTCGGGAGTTCGAATCTCTCCACTCCGACCATTTCTCTCCCCCATCCTTCAACACTCGCTCGGCCCAGTTCCCGTCCGGCCGTCGGCGCCGAGCGGAGTCGGTTGGACGCCTCAATCCTTGTAGAAAATCTCGACGAGTCTCGCGTGGAAAGGGCCCAAGCTGTGGCGGCGACGCGTGTGGCGCCGGCTACGGCAGGGGTTGAAGCCGGGAGTAAAACGGAAACTTTGACGCAACGCCTGAATTGATGTCATCTGCAATATTAGCAGGATCTCAACTGGGGCGGCGGAACTAAGATGGATAAACCCTATCCAGGGGAAGGAGCTACGGCCGAACAAATACTGCTGCTCGCAAGCGAGTTCAAAATGGCCGCAATCCGCTTGTTTGAGCATCGACGCAAAGGGGACCCGCTTTCGTTCGTGCCCTGCCGGTTTACCGCCCTTCATGCAATCGAACTCTATTTGAACGCCCATTTACTCTCGACCGGATCCGACCACAAAACCATACGCAACCTCCAGCATGATTTTGCCTTGCGCGCTGCAAAGGCGATCGCTTCGGGATTGGTGCTGCGAAAGCGGACCGCACATCACCTGGCACAACTCGCGGAGAACCGAGAATATCTGGTCACGCGCTACAGTCCGGGAACGACCTCCTACACGCAGATCAACAGACTGCTGGCGACCCTGGAAGAGCTTGCCGGGAAAGTGGCGATTTAGGCGAACCGCCCCCTACAGGGCGCTTTCGAGGTCTTGGTAGAATCGTCGCTGACATGGAGCAGCCGGCAACGGGGAGCGTTGCATCTGGAAGGCAAGCTCGCCGGGCGAGAACCCCAACCGCCTTACACCCGGCGAGCCCACAACCCGATCTGGAACGCGATCGGGGCCGGGATCAGCCGGCAAACTGGTTGTTGCAAGATGGATGCCGGCGGCCTTGTCCCGAAATGGGACAGTTAAGTGGCGCTTTCCCATGGATTGACGACGGGTATGCCCGCCGCGTGAAAGGCCGACACGTCACGTGAAGCGACGCGGAAGCCTTTGGCGGCGGCGATAGCCGCTATGTACCCGTCGGGTATAGGAAACCCCTTGCCCGCGGCTCTGGCCTTTGCGGCAAGGCCGGCATACTGCCGCGCTGCCTGCGCTTCGAATGGCAGAACGCGCTGTTCGAACACCGCGCGTATGCCAGCAAAGGCCTCGGCCAGGGCATCCTTGCGGCGCCCCGCAGCCATCACCTCGATGCCGAACAGCACCTCAGCGAGAGTCACGCTGGAAATATACAATGTTTCAGCAGCCTGATCGTCCAGCCATCCCAGAACCGCCGGATGGGGCTGTGGCCTCATCACCTCCGAAACGACATTGGTGTCCAGGACGATCATTCGAATCTCAGAGGCTCGGCCGGGCTTTTATCGCGGACCTGCTCCAAGGCATCTACATCCTCGCCTTTTACTCCGGCGCGGCGGGCGATGTCGGACAGCAAAGTGCCCAGCTTCACACGCCCTTCCGGCCGCACGGCGTTTTCGAGTATGGCTCGAATCTCCGCTTCCGTGCTTCGGCCGTGGACGGCGGCCTGCACGCGCAGAGCGCGGTGGGTTTCTTCCGGAATATTTCTGATCGTCACAGATGGCATTGATATCATCCCGATGTCATTGACATCATATCACCATATGTCTCTGATGTCACTGGCTCTGACGTCACCTGCTGGCTACCGGACAAGGCCTAAATCTCGAACTCGCCCTGCCCTTCGTCCATGGCGCTGACGGTTTCGGCGGCGAGCGCCCTGGTGATCGGCGTCTTGCGCTCCAGCGCTGCGCGGTCGAGGCGTTCCACCACGCGCATGGCGGTGGCCAGCGAGCGCTCGATGCGCCTGACCAGATATTGCACGACATGCGGCTCGACCTCGACCTGGCGGTCGGCGAAAAGCTTTGTGATGACGCCGGCGAGCAGCAGATCGTCGGGTTCGTGGATCTCTACGGTCGCTGCAGCCTTCAGCCGCGAGATGAGGTCGGGCAGCGCGACACCCCAGGCCGAGGGAAAGCGCCTGGCCGTCAGCAGCAGAGAGGAGCCGGCGCCACGGACGGCGTTGATGAGGTGGAACAGGCCAGTCTCGTCGACGGGGTGCTTGTCGATGTCGTCGATGAGGACGGGCATCTCGCCAAGATCGGCGATGCACTGTTCGATGCGTCCGGCATCGACCCTTAGCGCGCCGGCGCGGGCCAGCCAGATCGAGGCCAGATGCGTCTTGCCGGAGCCGGCCGGCCCGGCCAGCACCACGACCGGCGACGGCCAGTCGGGCCACCGGTCGACCAGCGCCACCGCCTGGGCGTTGGTCGAAGACACCACGAGCTCGTCGCGCGAGTAGCCGGTGCCGTGGCCGAGATCGAGCGGCAACTGGCGCGGCGGATCGGTTCTGTCAGCGGCCATGGCGTGTCAGCCGCGCGGCTTGGCGGCCCGGCGGCGGTTGGCCGGCAGCGGCGGAATGGGCTCGGTCGCGTGGCCCTTGTAGAGCGGCGATTCGA
This sequence comes from Mesorhizobium sp. M4B.F.Ca.ET.017.02.2.1, assembly GCF_003998955.1. Lineage (NCBI taxonomy): Bacteria > Pseudomonadati > Pseudomonadota > Alphaproteobacteria > Hyphomicrobiales > Phyllobacteriaceae > Mesorhizobium > Mesorhizobium sp. M4B.F.Ca.ET.017.02.2.1. Next base: position 7,310 of record NZ_RZOF01000233.1, read on the forward strand.
GATAGCGGGCAATGGCGAAGCGCACCAGCACAGCGACCGCCGCCGAAGCCGGCACCGCGATCAGCAGGCCGACAAAGCCGAACAGCGCGCCGAAGGCGAACAGCGCGAACATCAGCCAGACCGGATGCAGGCCGACGCTTTTGCCCACCAGCCTCGGCTGCAGAATGTTGCCCTCGATGAACTGGCCGACGAAAAACACGCAGGCCACCGCAGCGATCATCACCCAGTCCGGCCAGAACTGGACAAAGGCGACGCCAACCGCGAGCACCAGCCCGGTCAGCGAGCCGACATAGGGGATGAAGGAGATCAGCCCGGCGAAGAGGCCGATGAGGATCGCGAAGTTGAGGCCGGCCAAAGTCAGGCCCGTGGCGTACATGGCGCCGAGCACCAGGCAGAGCGTGCCCTGGCCGCGCACGAAGCCGGCGGTCGCGGTGTTGATGTCGCGGGCGATCGTCCGCACCGTTTCGACATAGTCGCGCGGCACCCAGCTGTCGACCTCGGCCACCATGCGGTCCCAGTCGAGCAGCATGTAGAAGGCGACGACCGGCGTCACCACGAACAGGCTGACCACCGAGACCAGCGCCACGCCGGAGCTCCAGATCGAGGTGAAGACGGTGGTGAGCAGGCCAAAGCCGGAAGTGAGCAGCGAGTTCAGCCCGTCGCGCAAGCTGTTGGCGTTGACGCCAAATCTCTGCTCCAGCCATTTCGGGTCGAAGCTGGTGATCAATGCCTGCAGGCGGGGGAGATATTCCGGCAGCTTGCCGGCGAAATCGGCCATTTGCGTCGCCAGCACCGGCACCAGGATGACGAAGGCGAGCACAAGCACGACGATGAAGGCGATCAGGATGACCACCGTCGCCATCAGCCGGGAGAGGCCGAGGCGCTGCAGCCGGTCTGCGACCGGATCGAGGAAATAGGCGAGCACCATGCCGGCGACGAAGGGCAGAAGGATGCTGGAGAAGACGTAGAGGAACAGGGCGAGCAGGACGGCGGTGCCCAGCCAGAAGAATATCTGGCGGCGGAACGCCGAGGACGCGGCTTCGCCGGCCGCCGCTGCCTCGGCGGCCGCCGCGATGGATCCTTGGTCAGGAGTCCGGTTTGGAGCCTTCGCCATAGCCGCTCATATGCCTCAACCAGGTCACGAGATAGGCCGCGGCCGAAGCCACGGTCAAGACCCCGGACAGCAATATGAGCGCCGGCCTCAGCGGGTCGAAGTGGATCGAAATAGCCAATTCGCCAAGCACCACCGCCGCCAGAATGATCTGGATGGCGGTGTTGGCCTTGGATATCAGGAGCGGTTTCATCTCGACCGGATGCGCCATCACCGTCGACAGAAGCACGGCGCAGACGATCAGCGCGTCGCGCGAGACCATGGTGACGACCAGCCACAGCGGCAACTCGCCGATGAAGCCCATGACCACGAACGCCGAGACCAGCAGCAGCTTGTCAGCCATCGGGTCGAGATAGGCGCCGAGTTTCGAAAACTGGTTGAAGCGGCGAGCGATGAAGCCGTCGACGCCATCGGAGATGCCGGCAACGAGGAAGCCGGCAAAAGCCCAGTCCCAGCGCGCCTGCAGCATGGCCAACACCACGGCGGGCACGAGAACCAGGCGCATGATCGTAATCATGTTGGGGATGGTCAAACGTCTGCCCCGTCGTGGCTTGTTGGGAGATAGATGATGGAGATGGGAGGTAGGCGCAAGGACCGCTTGCCTCATTCTTCCACACGACCGATTGGCGAAAGCGGCGATGACGATCGATCTCCCCCGCAAGGGGGGAGATCAGCTGTCGCCTTGGACTTCGCCAATCGCCAATGCTGTTGCGACCATCGCTGTCCACGGTTTTGTCGGCTGACAAGGCCGTCATCCTTGCTCCCCGAAACCATTCATGCGAAGAGCCCGCAAGCACAGTGGAAACAGCGACGAGCCGGATATGACCAAGCGCGACACAGCCAAGCGCAAGAACGGGCTCACCTATGCCGAGGCGGGTGTCGATATCGATGCCGGCAATCTTATGGTGGAGAAGATCAAGCCGCTGGTGCGCGCCACGCGCCGGCCGGGCGCCGATGGCGAGATCGGGGGCTTCGGCGGGCTGTTCGACCTCAAAGCCGCCGGCTTCTCCGATCCGGTGCTGGTTGCCGCCAATGACGGCGTCGGCACCAAGCTCAAGATCGCCATAGATGCCGGCAAACACGACACGATCGGTATCGACCTCGTTGCCATGTGCGTCAACGACATCGTCGTGCAGGGCGCCGAGCCGCTGTTCTTCCTCGACTATTTCGCCACCGGCAAGCTCGACCCCGACCAGGGGGCGGCGATCGTCGGCGGCATTGCGCAAGGCTGCCGGCAGGCCGGCTGCGCGCTGATCGGCGGCGAGACGGCCGAGATGCCCGGCATGTATCACGGCAAGGATTACGACCTCGCCGGCTTCGCCGTGGGCGCCGCCGAGCGCGGCCAGCTGCTGCCCACCGACGACATCGTCGAGGGCGACGTGCTCCTGGGTCTGGCCTCGTCCGGCCTGCATTCCAACGGCTTTTCGCTGGTTCGCCGCATCGTTGCCGCCAGCGGCCTCGCCTGGAGCGACCCGGCACCGTTCAACGACGAGGCGACGCTTGCCGAAGCACTGCTCGAGCCGACGCGCATCTATGTGAAGTCGATCCTGAAGGCGATCCGCAATACGCATGGCATCAAGGCGCTGGCCCATATCACCGGCGGCGGCTTTCCCGAGAACATTCCGCGCGTGCTGCCGAAGGACTTTTCCGCCGAGCTCGACCTCAACGCCATCGAGGTGCCGCCGGTGTTCGCATGGCTGGCCAAGACTGGCGGCGTGGCGCCGGAAGAGATGATGCGCACCTTCAACTGCGGCATCGGCATGATCCTCGCCGTGGCCTCCGGCCAGGCGGCGCAGGTAGCGGCGGTGCTGCAGGAGGCCGGCGAGACGGTGACGCCGATCGGCCGCATCGTGCCACGCCGCGACGCCGGCGTCATCTACCGGGGGTCGATCGGCCTATGAGCAGGAAACGCACCGTCGTTCTGATCTCCGGGCGCGGCTCCAACATGACGGCGCTGATCGCGGCGGCGAGCGACCCAGCCT
>NZ_RZOF01000234.1:0-10374 GCF_003998955.1 Mesorhizobium sp. M4B.F.Ca.ET.017.02.2.1
GGGCATCCCGGTCGGCGGCGAGGCCGAGGATTACTTCTGGGCCGATGAACTATTCGTCTCCAGCGTTGACAGCCGCGCCGCCCAGGGCGTGCTCACCGGCCGCCATCATCTCGCCTTCCAGGCCAGGGACCGCGCCATGGTCGACGCCTGGTACAAGGCGGGACTTGCGGCCGGCGGCGAGGACAACGGCGCGCCCGGCGAGCGCCCCTACCACCCCGGCTACTACGCCGCCTTCCTGCTCGACCCCGACGGCAACAACATCGAGGCGGTGTTCCATGGCGAGGCGAAGCGGAGTGCGGCGGCGGTGGAGATCAGCTTTTAGGGCACGGAGCTTCAGCCCGCGTCGCTCGCACCCAGCAGCCATTGCCGGACGGCTTGCGTCGGTTCGGGATGCCGCTGCCTGCGGCATGACGACGTGGAAATCCTGGGTGCCGCGCATGTCTCCCTGGACCGGCTGCACCAGCCGTCCGGCGGCAAGGTCGGCGGCGACCAGGAAGCGGCTGGCAAGCGCGATGCCCTGGCCGGCGATCGCCGCGTCGATCGCCAGCGCCGTCTGGTTGAAGCGCATGCGCTTGACCTCCTTCGCCATCTTCAGGCCGAGCGCCTTTTCCATGAATTCCGGCCACAGATTGTGCCCGTCATGCAGCAGGACATGCTGCTGGATGTCCGCGGCGGCGATTTCGCCGGCGCCGGGCGGCAAAAGGGCAGGGCTGCAGACGGCGATGATTTGCTGCGGGAACAGGAGGTCGACGACGAGGCCGGGGCCGAAGGGAGGACGACCCTGCCGCACCGCGATGTCGACGCCGTCGGCCTGGAAGCTCGACAGGCTTTCGGTGGCGAGGATGCGCAGGTCGACCAGCGGGTTGTGCGCGACGAATTCCGGCAGCTTCGGGATCAGCCATTTGGTGGCGAAGCTCGGCGTCACGCTGATCGTCAGCCGCGCCGGTTCCGGCCGCAGCCGCACCGTCGCCTCCGAGATCAGCTCGAAGGCGCGGCGGATGTTGGGCACATAGGTGCGGCCCTCGTCGGTCAGCGCCAGGCCGCGCGGCAGCCGCTCGAACAGTTTCGCGCCGAGGCTGGCCTCCAGCCCTCGGATGTGCTGCGCCACCGCGCCCTGCGTCACGTTGAGCTCATGCGCGGCGAGGCGGAAGTTGAGATGCCGCGCCGACGCCTCGAAGGCGCGCAGCGCATTGAGCGGTGGCAAGCGCAGGAAGGCTTCGGGCATCGAGTAGTTTTTCTACAGTCCGATTTAAGGCTTTCTGGTTCGAACCAGCGGCGAAAGTCGAATATAGCACGTTGTGATCAATGGTGGTACGGGCCGAAAACCAATCCGGAAAGGAAGATGCGATGAGTGTAGAAAAAGTGGCAGTCGTCGTTGCCGGCGGCAGCGGCATGGGCGCGGCGGCGGCAAAGCGCCTGGCCGCCGACGGCTTCAAGGTTGCGATCCTGTCGTCGTCCGGCAAGGGTGAGGCGCTGGCCAGCGAGCTCGGCGGTCTCGGCGTCACCGGATCCAACCAGTCGAATGAGGATCTGCAGCGTCTCGCCGACCTGACGCTCGAGCGCTTCGGCCGCATCGACGTTTTGGTCAACAGCGGCGGCCACGGGCCGCGCGCGCCGATCCTCGAGATCACCGACGAGCAGTGGCACACCGGCCTCGACGTCTACCTGATGAACGTCATCCGGCCGGTGCGCATCGTGGCGCCCCACATGGTCAGGCAGAAGGCCGGGGCCATCATCAACATCTCGACGGCATGGGTGGTCGAGCCGAGCCCTATGTTCCCGACCTCGGCGGTGTTCAGGGCCGGCCTTGCCGCCTACACCAAGATCTTCGCCAACACCTACGCCGCCGACAATGTGCGCATGAACAACGTGCTGCCGGGCTGGATCGACAGCCTGCCCGCCACCGAGGAGCGGCGCGACAGCGTGCCGATGCAGCGCTACGGCACCAGCGACGAGATCGCAGCCACCATCGCCTTCCTCGCCTCCGATGGCGCCGGCTACATCACCGGCCAGAACATCCGCGTCGACGGCGGCATCATACGGGCGATCTGACGCCTGTCGGCCGCGGCCATGCGGCCGGCTTGCCGCCGTGCATCTGGCGGCAAGCCGCTCGCGGTCGGCGTCATTCCTTCACCGCCCCGGTCATCGAGGAAACGTAGTGCTCGACAAAGAACGAGTAGAGCACCACGACCGGCAGCGAGCCGATCAGCGCGCCCGCCATCAGCGCCCCCCATTCGTAGACGTCAGAGCGCACAAGCTCGGTCAGCACGCCGACCGGCACGGTCTTGTTCTCCGACGATTGGATGAACGTCAGGGCGTAGATGAACTCGTTCCATGACAGGGTGAATGCGAATATGCCGGCGGAAATCAGGCCCGGCACCGACAGCGGCAGCACGATCTTGGTGAGGATCTGCAGCCGGGTCGCTCCGTCTATGAGCGCGCATTCCTCCAACTCGAAGGGGATGGAGCGGAAATAGCCCATCAGCAGCCAGGTGCAGAACGGGATCAGGAACGTCGGGTAGGTGAGGATCAGCGCGAACGGCGTGTCGTAGAGCCCGAGGTTGAACACCATCACCGACAGCGGAATGAACAGGATCGAGGGCGGCACCAAATAGGCGAGGAAGACGGCGAGACCGACCTGCCGCGCTCCCGAAAACCTCAGCCGTTCGATCGCATAGGCCGCCAGCACCGCCGCCAGCAGCGACAGGAACGTGGCGGCGGTGGAGATGATGACCGTGTTGAGCAGCCAACCGGGATAGGACGTCTCGAAGAGAAGATAGCGGATGTGCTGCAACGTTGGATGCACGACCCAAAACGGATTGAAGTTGGCGTAATCGGTCATCTCGACATTGGGCTTAACCGCCGTGATCGTCATCCAGTAGAACGGAAACAGCAGCACGATGATGAACACCAGCAATGGCAGATAGACCGTCACCACGCGGCGCGGCAGGCTTTGCAGGTAGCCCATGCCGCCTTCATCGGTTTCCGGACGTTTCGGTCTCTTGATCGCGGCCATTTCAGTCTCCGCCGCCTTGCTGCCACTTGCGGCGTTGCAGGCCGAAATAGCTGAACAGGATCGCCGCCAGCAGGAAGGGGATCATGGCGACCGCGATAGCGGCGCCCTCGCCAAGCTGGCCACCTGAAATGCCGCGCTGGAAGGACAGCGTCGCCATCAGGTGGGTGGCGTTGACCGGTCCGCCGCGGGTCAACACATAGATCAGCTGGAAATCGGTGAAGGTGAACAGCACTGAAAAGGTCATGGTGATGGCGATGATCGGCGTCAGCAGCGGCAGTGTCACATGGCGGAACAATTGCCAGCGGCTGGCGCCGTCGAGCGTGGCGGCCTCGTAAAGCGATTGGGGGATCGTCTGCAGGCCGGCAAGCAGGGTGATGGCGACGAAAGGAATGCCGCGCCAGACATTGGCCGCGATGACCGAGGCGCGCGCGTTAGTCGGGTCGCCGAGGAAATTGATGCGATGGTCGATCAGGCCCATCTGCTGCAGCGCCCAGGACAGGATCGAGAACTGCGCATCGTAGATCCACCAGAAGGCGATCGCCGACAGCACCGTCGGCACCACCCAGGGCAGCAGCACCACGGCGCGGAAGAACGATTTGAAGGGAAGGTTCTCGTTGAGGATGAGCGCCAGCCAGAGGCCGAGCATGAACTTCAGGATCGAAGCGCTGATCGTGTAGAGCAGGGTGTTGAAGACGGAGAGCCAGAAGACGCTGTCGCTCCAAAGGTATTGATAGTTCTCGATGCCGATGAAGATGCCGGGGCGGCCGATACGGGCATCGGTGAAGCCGAGCCAGACGCCCAGCCCGAGCGGATAGGTCAGAAACACCAACAGCAGCACCGCCGCCGGCAACATGAAGCCGAAGCCAAGCGCGTTGCGGCTTTCACTCAGGCGCGACAGGATCGAAGAACGCTGCTCAACGGCAACGGACGGCACGGCCATGCGGTGGCTCCTCATCAGATATGATTGCGTGGCGGCCAGGGCGGCCGCCGCGCGGTTGCGCACCCTCACCGGGCAGCGCAGCTGCCCGGCCGGGCGATGATCAAACCCGGTAGTAGCGGTTGGCGCGCTTCTCCGCCTCTTCCATCGCCTCCTGCGGCGTGGCCTGGCCGGTCACCGCCTTGGCGAACATGTCGACCAGCACGTAGTCTGCCATGGTCGCGGCCGAGGCGTAGCCGAGCGGCCCGGCATAGCCGTTGGGACGCAGCGTCGCCGAGGCCTTCGCGTAGGCGGCGTTGTTCGGATCGGCCTTCCACACGGGATTGTTGTCGAAGGCTTTCAGCGTCTGGCAGCAGTAGCCCGCGGAGGAGGTGATCCAGTCCGACATCTGCGGATCCTCGAACATGAACTGCAGATAGGCTTTGGCTGCGTTGGGGTAGGGCGTGTAGTCGAAGATGACGGCCGTGGTCACCTGGAACAGCTCGACCGACTTTCCGACCGGGCCGATCGGCAGGTTGGTCGTGCGGATGTCCTTGGCGATTTCGTCCAGTTTGGGATCCTTGTCCTTGTTGATCTTGGCAGTGTTGTAGGCGGAAATGCCGTTGGCGATGACGCTCACTTCGCCGGCCAGGAAGGCACGATTGTTGTTGACGTCGAGCCAGCTCTCGGTCCCCGGAATGAAGGTCTTGTAGAGCTGCTGCGCGTAGTCGATCGCCTTCAGCGTCTCCGGGCTGTTGATCGCGACCTTGCCGCTCTCGTCGACCATCTGGCCACCATGGCTCCAGAGCAGCCAGTGCGCGTAGTTGTTGCCGTCGCCGACGCCGTGGCCGTGCGTGAAGCCGGCCGGATGTCCCTTCGCCTGTAGGGCCTTGCAAAGCTCGAGGAAGCCCGCCGTGTCCTTGGGAAATTCCGCGAATCCGGCCTCCTTCACCCAGCTTTCGCGGTAGACGATGGCATTGCCGATGGTGGCGAGCGGCAGACCGAGGAATTTGCCTTCCCGGGTCGCGTACTGCTTCGGTCCGTCATACCAGCCGCCATATTTCGAGCCCAGATACTCACCCAGCTCGGTCACGTCGTGCAGCTTGTCGGGGTATTGATGCGGGTCGTCGAACCAGACGAACATCAGGTCGGGACCGGAACCGACATTGGCGGCGACCGCCGCCTTGGGACGGATGTCTTCCCAGCTTTCCTTGTCGACGCGAACCTCGACGCCCGTCGCCTCGGTGAACCGCTTGGTGTTGGCCAGCCACTGGTCCTCATCGCCCTGCACGAAGGGCGACCAGCGCAGCAGCCTGAGCTTCGCGCCGTCCTCCGGCTTGTATTTCAGGCCTTCCTGGGCCAGGGCGGGAGAGCCGACGAACCGGCTTCCCAAGGCTCCCGCCGCCACGCCGGCGGTCGTGCGGATCACGTCACGTCTGGTGAATTTCATGGTGGTCTCCTCCTGTCAGTTTCCTCGCTCAGTCGTTCTTACGGCCTGGTGCCCATCTCGAACCGCTTTCCGGTTTCGCCGTGAAAGAGATGGATGAGGCCGGGCTCGGCCGAGAGCCGGATGGTTTCACCTGGCGTAAAGGAATGGCGCTCCCGGAAGTTCGCGACGATCTCCTCGCCGCCTTCTGTCCGGCCGATGAGCTGCACCTCCGAGCCGGTCGGCTCGACCACCGCGACAGTGACCGGAATCCCCGCCTCGGACAGCCTCAGGTGCTCGGGCCGTATTCCCAGCACCACCGGTTCGCCATTGCTGATCGACGGCGTCGCCGCCAAAGGCACGGAAATCTCGCCTGCGCCGCGAAAGGATGGCGAGCCATCGGTCGCAATCCCGCCCTTGAGCAGGTTCATGGCGGGCGAGCCGATGAAGGAGGCGACGAAGAGATTGTTTGGCCGGTCGTAGAGTTCCAGCGGTGGCCCGATCTGCTCGACGAGGCCGTCATGCATGACGACGATCTTGTCGGCCATGGTCATCGCCTCGATCTGGTCGTGTGTGACATAGACCGTCGTGGTCTTTAGCCGCTGGTGCAGCTCCTTGATCTCGGCACGCATCTGCACCCGGAGCTTGGCGTCGAGGTTTGAGAGCGGTTCGTCGAACAGGAAGACGGCCGGATTGCGCACGATCGCCCGGCCCATGGCGACGCGCTGACGCTGGCCGCCTGAAAGCTGGCGCGGATAGCGCGACAGCAAGGGCACCAGCCCAAGGATCTCGGCCGCGCGCCGCACGCCGGCTTCGCTTTCTGCCTTGGAGACACCTTTTAGCATCAGCGAGAACGCCATGTTCTCGGCAACCGTCATATGTGGGTAGAGCGCGTAGTTCTGGAACACCATGGCGACGTCGCGCTCCTTTGGCGCGACGTTGTTGACGACACGCTCGCCGATCGCGATCTCGCCGCGCGAGATCTTTTCCAGGCCGGCGATCATCCTGAGAAGGGTGGATTTTCCGCAGCCGGATGGCCCCACCAGGGTGACGAATTCACCGTCCTCTATGTCCACGCTGACGCCGTGAAGGATCTCGACGCTTCCGAATGACTTGTAGACATCGGCAATCGCGACAGACGCCATCGAAATCCTCCCGGCTGGGTCCTGCGACGTCCGCAAGACTCCATTTTCTTTCTGACATAGGGCTGAGGCGGATCCCGTCAAAACGGCGGGAACCTCAATCCACCACACCAGCCGGCGACAGCTACCAAGGCTCCCCCCTTGGTCACGCGACTGGGCAAACGGTAGCGCTACCAACCCTGCGTGTAAAGCGGCGGTGAGAAGCCAGATCTGCCTAAGCGCTCAGGGTAAATGAACGTAGATAGGCCTTAGACGGAAGTCCACGCATAGCTGTGCTATTCCAGCGTGTATCGATCTACTGGTAAGCTCGCCGGGGTTATATAAGCCAATGCTTGAATGGCGCCGCATTCCTCGAAACACGAATCTGCCAATTTTCTCGCCAGGGTGGAGATCGATCATCGCAAATGTTCGGACGTGCTTGCCCGAGCTGGGCTCATTCCCCATTCACAAATGCCAGCACCAGCCTCTGCAGATTGCCGCCCGGCCCGAATTCGACGCGGTCGAAGTCGCGGCTGGCCTGGCGCTGCGTCTGCGAGAGTTCGGCCAGGCGCTGGGTGAGCTCGGTCCTGATCTTCTTGCAGCCGGGGTCGTCGGCGACGGTCAGTCCGACGCTGAGCGCTTCGATCTTTTGCACCATGTCGATGATCTGACCGCCATGCACCTTCTCATGCGCGGCAAGGCCTGCGGCGAAGCCGTCCCAGCGCTTCTGCAAGCCCGCCGGCAGCGGACCGGTCGGCTTCGGCAGCGTGTAGGTGATGATGAGCTTTGGCCGCGCCGATTTGAGCACGCAGGCGCCGCCCCCGGCCTTGTCGTCGTAGTCGCGCTGCCAGGTCAGCTTGAAATTGGTATGCGCGATGACGCGCTTCTTGCTCTCGCCAATGAGCGGGCCGTTTTCACCGACCGAAGCATAGAGCTCGGGCGCGGTGTGGCCGGAGATGGCGTAGGTCTCGACCTTTTCTACCGGCTTCCAGTCGCCGGCCCGCGCCGGTGCGGAGGGCAGCATGGCCGCGAGCAAAAGCAAAAGGATGGCTGGTTTCATGCGCCCCCGCGGACTTGGAGCCCGAGTCGGCGGGCGATCGCCTCCCATCATGCCCGTTGCGCGCCGGACTGGCTATGCCGGCGTGTTGTCCCAGCCGGCCCGCTCGAGACCGATGCGCAACCGTTCACAATCCTCGGCGCACTCCAAGCGCAGGTCTGCAAGGATTTCCGCCATAGTCAGGCCCGAATCCAGCGCGCGGCCTTCCCTGACGCAAGCCCTGGCTTTCTCGGTGTCGCCATCGAGCGCGTGGCAAGCCGCCAGCCGCGCCCATTGCCAGACACTTTTGCGCGGCAGGGAGGAAAAGGAGGTTGCGGCCTCGCGGTAGCGTCCAGCAACGAACAAGGCTACGCCGCGGTCGAAATAATACCAGCTCGGATGCATCGGGTTGAGCTGAATGGCCTGGTCGAGCAGAGCCAGCCCGGCTTCGCCATCGCCGCGCAGCGCCTTGAAGTAGCCGGTCTGTGCGAGCGTGTCGGCATCGTAGGGGTTGAGGTCCAGCGCACGAGCAAGATGCTTTTCGGCGGCGTCGTACTCGTCGCAACCCCGGTAGAGCAGGGTAAGCGCCAGGATCCTGTGGCATCGCCCCTCGTCGGGGCTGAGCGCGATAGCATGCAGCGCTCGGTCGCGCGCCTGGTCGAGCACGGCGCGCGGCGCGCCGGAATAGCCTCCTATGATCAAATCGGCGAGCGCCAGATAGGCATGCGCAAGGCCCGAATTCGGGTCCCGTTCGAGCGCCATGAGGAGATGCCTGCGCGCCTCCTCGTTCACGCCTTCGCCATAGCTGCGCAGCAGGGCCATGCCGCGCAGCAGGTGGAGATAGGCCTCGACATTTGACGCGGATGCGGGCTGGCTGCGGCGCATGACTGCGCTTTCGATATTGGCGACCAGCGCCATCGCGATCCGTTGTGCGACCGTTTTCTGGAAGGCGAAGATCTCGCCTTTGGCGAATGTGAAATTCTGTATCCAGACGCGACGTCCGGATATTGTCTCGGTGAGCACGACGCGAGCGCTGTAGCCATCCCCGGCGGATTCCACGCTGCCTTCCGCGATGTAGTCGGCGCCAAGCCGCAAGGCGGTCGCGTTGATATCCTCCGTCCAATGCTCAGCCAGCACGAAGGCCGAATGGCGAGCCAGCACCGCGACGGTCTTGAAGCACGACAGCGCGTTGGTGATTTCCTCGACCGCGCCGTCGAACAACACCCTGCCGGTGGTGTCGCCGGCCTCGACGCTGAACGGCAGGATGGCGACCATCGGTTCGGCCGCGCGTCCGGCTTGGGGCGCCATCTGCGGAGGCTGATCGTTGGCCCGGGTTTCCGCGACCTGGAACAGATAGCCGCGCCGGGGAACGGTACGGATCAGCGCCTGCGCTTCGTCGCCGATCGATTTGCGCGCGTCGCGAATGCACTGGGTGAGCGAATCCTCGGTGGCGATGATGCCTGGCCAGACAGCCTGCAACAATTCGTCCTTGCCCAGCACCCGGCCGGAATTGCGTATCAGGAACGCAAGAAGGACGAAGGTCTTCGGCCGCACCGGCACGATCTCGCCGTCACGCCTGAGCGTGCCCAGTTCAAGATCGATAACCGCATTGCCGAACTGTTGCGACAAGCCCTTGCCCCATCGCCGCGCCCATTCGCGCGGCGACTATCGGAGAGGCAGAATGCCGGCAAGGTCAAGCCCGAAAGAAGCTCCCCGGAAAAACACTGTGCGGCAGGACGTGGCGAATTCGAGGCCATAGGCCCGGCCGTTTGGCGGACGGGGCTGGCGTCTCGCAAGGCGCCTGCCGTTCGAAATAGGCCAGCATCTCATTGGCTTCCCCACAGATGAGCCCGGCGACGCCCATCGACAGGATGCGCTGCGTTTCCTCCTGCGCCAGCATCGAGGACCAAAGCGCTCTTTCAGCCTTCTCACGCATGATCGATCTCCAGGGTCAGTGGTTCGCAGTCGCTAGGCCTGTATTGCTTCAACATTGCCCCAACGCGCGCTCGCCGTCCTGAACGGCTGCTGATATTTTGCTGAAATCGGCTTTCAGCGCCGCGGCCTGCGATCCCGGCTTTTCGTTGCTATTCGCTCGCCAGCGTGTCGAAGCGGGGACAGTGCGGGCGGGCGCCGACGGGGACGATCTCATACCCGGCGGCGATCAATTGCAGCTTCATCTCATCGAAATGCCGCTTCGAGCCGATGACGATCGCCTCCGGCGTGTAGTCCCAGCCATTGCGGGCGGCATTGGCCAGGATATCGGCATAAAGCCGCATGCTGGCAATCTTGACGTCCGATTCCAGCATTTGCCTGCACCCGCTTGCGAATGACTGCGACGGGGAAGAAAAACCCACGATTGCGCATGCCAGTCCGATCGAAACACCTCGCATGAAAACCTCCCATGGTTACAGCCTGTTGCTGCAAGGAAGCTTGCACCTCCTGCGCCCGCGAGGGGATCGGCCAGATGCGGTGTTTTAGGTCCTGCATTTGTAGCATTTTGCCACGGCAGGCGTTGATGGCGCGTGCGCCCGCGGGCAAGGGATCTGCATGAACCACAACGCGACAGCGGCCACGTCTTCACCGTCCTCGCCGGCTCTGTCCGAGCGCGAGCGCGCCGTGGCGGAAAAATTCGCGGCCGGGCTGACCTATCGCCAGATCGGCGAGGCGCTGTTCATCGCGCCGTCGACCGTGCGCACCCATCTTGCCGCGATCTACGAGAAGCTCGGCGTGCGCAACAAGGTGGCGCTTGCCGCGCACCTCAATGGCATTGCCAGCTTGCCGCCGGACAAGCCGTCGGCCTTGCCCGGCGCTTCGCCGGTGCTGGCGATATTCCCGATCGAATGCCTGAGTGATGAAGAG
>NZ_RZOF01000235.1:0-10344 GCF_003998955.1 Mesorhizobium sp. M4B.F.Ca.ET.017.02.2.1
GTCTGGGCATGGCGACCGGGCAGGGCGGTGGCGATGAAGCCCTATGTCGACCATATCCTGTGCATCCTGCCTTTCGAGGTGAAGGCGCTCGCCCGCCTCGGCGGTCCGCCTGGCACCTATGTCGGGCATCGCCTGGCGCGGGATCCTGGCGTGCTTGGCGCAGCCAAGGCGCAAGGGCTCCCCCGGGACCTGGCGGGGGATCGCGTCAAGACGCTGCTGGTGCTGCCGGGTTCCCGTCGTGGCGAAGTACGCCGGCTAATCGAGCCGTTCGGCAAGACGATGTCGATCCTGCGCCAGCGTGGGCATCGCCTGCGTCTGCTCTTGCCGACCGTGCCGCACGTCGCCGAGCTGGTCAGGGCTTCGGTCGCCAGTTGGGACGACAAACCGGAGATCATCGTCGAGCCCGAACGCAAATGGCAGGCCTTCGGCAAGGCCGACGCCGCGCTGATCGCCTCGGGAACGGTATCGCTCGAACTGGCCCTGTCGGGCGTGCCGATGGTGTCGTGCTACAAGCTCGATCCCGTAGCGCGGCTGGTCATGCCTCATCTCATTTCCGTCTGGTCGGCGCTGCTGCCCAATCTGATCTCGGACCGGACCCTGGTTCCGGAGTTTTACGACCAGTATGTCCTGCCGGAGAACCTCGCCAGGCAACTGGAGACGCTGTTTTCCGACACCGGCATGCGCGCCTGGCAGAAGGACGGGTTCGCCGAGATCGCGCGGCGCATGGCGACGGACAGACCGTCAGGCGATATCGCCGCCGAGGTCGTTCTGCGACACATCAAATAAAAAGCGCCCTCGCGGGCGCTTTTTCACCTTTTCGCTCGGGCGCGATCAGCGCTTGGCGATCGGCACGTAGTCGCGTTCGGCGGCGCCCGTGTAGAGCTGACGCGGCCGGCCGATCTTCTGGTGCGGATCCTCGATCATCTCCTTCCACTGCGCGATCCAGCCGACGGTGCGGGCGACCGCGAACAGCACGGTGAACATGGTGGTGGGGAAGCCCAGCGCCTTCAGCGTGATGCCGGAATAGAAGTCGACGTTCGGATAGAGCTTCTTCTCGATGAAATAAGCGTCGGTGAGCGCGATCTTTTCCAGCTCCATGGCGATGTCGAGCAACGGGTCGTCCTTGATGCCGAGCTCGCCCAGCACCTCATGCGCGGTCTTCTGCATGATCTTGGCGCGCGGATCGTAGTTCTTGTAGACGCGATGGCCGAAGCCCATCAGCCGGAACGGATCGTTCTTGTCCTTGGCGCGGGCGATGAATTCCGGGATGTGGTCGACATGGCCGATTTCGCCCAGCATGTTGAGCGCCGCCTCGTTGGCGCCGCCATGCGCCGGGCCCCACAGGCAGGCAATGCCGGCGGCGATGCAGGCAAACGGATTGGCGCCCGATGAGCCGGCAAGACGCACCGTCGAGGTCGAGGCGTTCTGCTCGTGATCGGCGTGCAGGATGAAGATGCGCTCCATGGCGCGCGCCAGCACCGGATTGATCTTGTACTCCTCGCACGGCACCGCAAAGCACATGTGCAGGAAGTTGGCGGCGAAGTTCAGCTCGTTCTTCGGATAAATGAAGGGCTGGCCGATGTGGTACTTGTAGGCCATCGCCGCGATCGTCGGCATCTTGGCGATGAGCCGCATCGAGGCGACCATGCGCTGGTAGGGATCCGAAATGTCGGTCGAGTCGTGGTAGAAGGCCGACAGCGCGCCGACCACGCCGCACATGACAGCCATCGGATGCGCATCGCGGCGGAAGCCGGTGAAGAAGCGCGACATCTGCTCATGCACCATGGTGTGGCGCGTCACCCGGTAGTCGAAGTCGTCCTTCTGCGCCTTGGTCGGCAATTCGCCGTAGAGCAGGAGGTAGCAGACCTCGAGGAAGTCGCCATGCTCGGCGAGCTGGTCGATCGGATAGCCGCGGTGCAGCAGGATGCCGGCGTCGCCGTCGATGAAGGTGATGGCCGACTCGCAGCTTGCCGTCGAGGTAAAACCGGGATCGTAGGTGAAGGCGCCGGTGGTGCTGTAGAGCGCGCCGATGTCGATGACGTCAGGCCCGACCGAACCGCTTCGCACCTTGAATTCATGCGTCTTGCCGGCGAGTTCCAGCTTGGCGGTCGACTCGCGCGGGTTGGCCCCCAAGTCCAGTTTTGTTGCAGCTTCGCTCATTAGAAACTCCTTCTTGTTTCCTCATGCCGGCAAGGCAAATTCCTGCAAAACGACACATCGAAATCACCGGAATGCGCGTACTCGCCACCGCATTTTAGGAGGTGCGTGCCAGATTGGGCCAAGGCCTAATGTTGCACTGCGAAACGCGCCTTTCAATGCCAATCTTCTTGGGCCAGTTCGCTCCTAATCGATTTGATCCGCGATGCGCGCCAGGCTTTCCTCGCGGCCGAGCACGGCAAGCACGTCGAACACGCCGGGCGACGTGCTCCTGCCGGTCAGCGCGGCTCGCAGCGGCTGCGCCACGGCGCCGAGCTTGTGGCCGCCGGCCTGCGCGAAGTCACGGATCGCGGCCTCGGCGGCAGCTGCCGTCCAGTCGCCAGAGACCGCTGTCAGCGTCGCATGGGCGCCACGCAGAACGGCGCGCGCCTCGCCGGAAAGCAGCGCCGCCGCCTTCTCGTCGACCGGCAACGGCCGCTCGGCAAACAGGAACCCCGCGCCGTCGACCAGTTCGACCAGCGTCTTGGCGCGCTCCTTGAGGCCGGGCAGGGCCGCGAGCAACTGCGCCTTCTTCTGGTCGTCGAGCCGGGCGGCGAGCGCGGGGCCGCCTTCGAGATAGGGCAGGGTGGCGACGAAGATGTCGAAAAGCGCATGATCGTCCATCTTGCGCATGTGCACGCCGTTCAGCGCCTCGAGCTTGGCGAAGTCGAAGCGGGCGGCGCCCTTGTTGACGTCGCCGATGTCGAACCAGCCGATCATGTCCTTGATCGACATGACTTCGTCATCGCCATGGCTCCAGCCGAGGCGGGCGAGATAGTTGAGCAGCGCCTCCGGCAGATAGCCCATCGAACGATAGGCCTCGACGCCGAGCGCGCCATGCCGTTTCGACAGCTTGGCGCCGTCGGCGCCATGGATCAGCGGGATGTGCGACATCGACGGCACATCCCAGCCCATGGCGTTGTAGATCACCGTCTGGCGCGCTGCGTTGGTCAGATGATCGTCGCCGCGGATGATGTGGGTGACGCCCATGTCATGATCGTCGACGACGACGGCGTGCATGTAGGTCGGGTTGCCGTCCGAGCGCAGGATGATGAAATCGTCGAGATCCTTGTTGGGAAAGCGCACCTCGCCCTGCACGCGGTCGTGCACGACGGTCTCGCCGTCGGTCGGCGCCTTGATGCGGATGGCACCCTTGAGGCCGGGAGGCGCCTCGGACGGGTCGCGTTCGCGCCACTGGCCGTTGTAGCGCGGCGGCAGGCCCTTGGCCCGCGCCGCCTCGCGCATCGCCTCAAGCTCCGCGGGTGTCTCGTAGCTGTAATAGGCCTTGCCCAGGCGTACGAGCTGCTCCGCGACCTCGCGATGGCGCGGCGCGCGCTCGAACTGCGACACGGCCTCGCCGTCCCATGACAGGCCGAGCCAGGTCAGCCCGTCCAGGATGGCAGCGGTCGCCGCCTCGGTGGAGCGCTCGCGATCGGTGTCCTCGATGCGCAGCAGCATGGTGCCGCCGGTGTGCTTCGCATAGAGCCAGTTGAACAGCGCCGTGCGCGCCCCGCCAATGTGCAGGTAGCCTGTCGGCGAGGGGGCAAAACGGGTGACGACCTTGTCGGACATGGCACTCTCAGGCTGGCACAGGAAGCGGGCGTGGTGGCGCGGACTTTCGCGTTTTCGGCGTTCATGTAGCATAGGAGGTCTGGGGCGCAAGGGGCAGACCTGATGGCTGGACGAGGCCGCGGCGCGGAGGAGGGCGAGGGGACGACAGCTGGCGTCAGCGAGCGCCTGCTGTTTGTTGACATGCTGCCTGCCGATGCCGCGCCGGTTTCGCTTCCGGAGCCGCGTCCGGCCAAAGAGATTTTGCCGCCCGATGGAGGTGGATTCCGCCCGGCCTCGCCAACGGCAACCATCACGCGGCTCCGCAGGCAGCTTGGCCGCGTCTCATGGCCGGCGTTTCACCGCAGCATCGGCAACGCGGCCACGACCGAGCTTGATCGCGGCATCGGCTTCCTGCTGGTGCCGGTGTTCCTGGCTGCCGGCGTGATCTTCTATTTCTCGCTGAACGCCGAGCCGGATCTCTACAGGCCGCTTGCGGCGGTGGCGCTGATGGCTGTCTGCGCGCTGGTTTCGCGCTCGCGGCCAAGGACGCATCTCCTCTTCATGGCGGCGTTCTTTTGCGCCCTGGGCTTTCTCGCCGCAAAGGTCGAGACCTGGCGCGCCGCGACCCCGATGCTCGGTTCCGAGATCCAGACCCGCCTGACCGGCCGCCTCGTCAGCCTGGAGGAGATGGAGAACGGCCGCGTCAGACTGACAATCGATGTGATCTCCACCGCCCACCCAAAGCTGCGCTACGCGCCGGAGCGGGTCAGGCTTTCGGCGCGGAAAGTTCCCGCCGACATGACCGCCGGCTCGCTGCTGACGGGCTATGCAAGGCTGCTGCAGCCGACCGGCCCGGTGCGGTCGGACAGCTACGACTTCTCCTTCGACAGCTATTTTTCGGGCATTGGCGCCAGCGGCTTTTTCCTCGGCAATCCAAAGACAATAGCCAGCGAAGAGGCGCCAGCGACGGCGCGCCTCGCTTCCGCGATCGAGAAGGCGCGGGAGAGCATCGCCGACCACATCCGCGGCCTGGTTGGCGGCCCGGAGGGCGAGATCGCGGCGGCGCTGATCGTCGGCGTGCGCGCAGGCATTCCCGATGAGATCAACGAGGCGATGCGGCGCACCGGCATCTACCACATCATCTCCATCTCCGGCCTGCACATGGCGCTGGTTGCCGGCACCATCATGCTTCTGCTGCGCGGCGCCTTCGCGCTGTTTCCCGACTTCGCCTCGCGCCGGCCGGTCAAGAAATATGCCGCCGCCGCCGCGCTGGTCTCGATCGCCGCTTACCTCGTCTTCTCCGGCATTGTGGTCGCCGCCGAACGCAGCTTCATCATGCTGGCGGTGATGCTTGTCGCCGTGCTGTTCGACCGGGCCGCGCTCACCATGCGCAATCTGGCGATCTCGGCCATCGCCGTCATTCTTGTGTCGCCGCACGAAGTGGTCGGCCCGAGTTTCCAGATGTCGTTCGCCGCCACCGCCGCGCTGGTCGGCGCCTATGCCGGCTGGTCGGACTATCGGGCCGACAGGACGACCGCGCCGCCGCCGAAGCGATCGTTCCTTCACTTTGCGTCGCGAAAGCTGGTGATGGGGATGGGCGGCCTTGCCATGACCTCAATCATCGCCGGCAGCGCTACGGCGCTTTTCGCGATCTGGCACTTCCAGCGCGTTTCGCCGCTCAGCCTGCTCGCCAACCTGGCCGTCATGCCGATCGTTTCGGTGGTCATGTTCCTGGGGGTCGCCAGCGCCCTGACGATGCCGTTCGGTCTCGACTGGCCATTCCTGTATCTGATGGGCAAGGGCCTGACGGCGATGATTGCGATCTCCGGGTGGATCTCCGAACGCTCGCCGGTCGATGCCGTCGGGCTGATCTCCATCCAGTCGGTGCTTTTCGTGACGATAGCGCTGGTCATCGCGACCATGGCCACGACCTGGCTGAGACTTGCGGCGATCCCCTTCGCTCTGGCCGGCCTGCTGACGGTTTCAAATACCCGCACGCCCGATGTGCTGATCTCGGAGGATGCGCATCTGGTGGCGATGCCGATCGGCGGCGGCGAACTCGCCGTCAACCGGGCGCGGTCGAACGAATTCACCACCGACAACTGGAAACGCGCGCTGGTGGCCGAGACCATCGTCGAGCCGGAGACCTTCGAGACAGGGGATGCACGCTTCGACATCGATCCGCTCGACCTGCCGCCTGGCTCGCCATTCTACTGCAGGGACGGACTGTGCCTTGCCCGGCATCCGTCCGGCGCAATCGTGGCGCTCGCGGAAAACCGCAAGACGGCGCGGCCGGCCTGCGCCTTCGCCGACCTGATCGTCATCGACGACGCCACCGCCTACAGTCCCTGCTGGAATTCGCTGGCCCTCGTCGTCACCAAACGCCAGCTCGCCCGCTCAGGCAGCGCCGCCGTCTTCTTCGATCCGCAATCGGCGACCGCGCAAGCAACAATCCGCTACGCGGTCGAAAAGCCCTACCGGCCATGGCACGAGCAGCGCAAATACTCTCGCGAGGCGAGGGGACTGCCGCCATACCAGAGACCCGAAAGACCGGTGGTCAAACTGGCGCCGTCCGCTCAGTAGCGCCGGATCAGGCCGACCAGCTTGCCTT
Organism: Mesorhizobium sp. M4B.F.Ca.ET.017.02.2.1; assembly: GCF_003998955.1. NCBI lineage: Bacteria > Pseudomonadati > Pseudomonadota > Alphaproteobacteria > Hyphomicrobiales > Phyllobacteriaceae > Mesorhizobium > Mesorhizobium sp. M4B.F.Ca.ET.017.02.2.1. The sequence continues at coordinate 6,359 of NZ_RZOF01000235.1, forward strand.
GCACCTTGACCCGGTCAGGGCCGAAGATGCGGGTCTCATAGGCAGGGTTGGCGGCTTCGAGCGCGATCGATGCGCCCTTGCGGCGGAAGCGCTTCAGCGTCGCCTCTTCCTCGTCGACCAGCGCCACAACGATCTCGCCGGGGCTCGCCGTGTCGGCGTTGCGGATGATGACCGTGTCGCCGTCGAAGATGCCGGCCTCGATCATCGAGTCGCCCTTCACCTCCAGCGCATAATGCTCGCCGCCCGAGATCATGTCGGGGGGCACCGAGATCGAATGCGTCTGGTGCTGGATGGCGTCGATCGGCACGCCGGCGGCGATGCGGCCCATTACCGGGATCGACACCGCCGACACAGCGTCGTCGTCATTGCTGGGGGTGCGCGACGGCGACGCCGGTTTGATCTGCCGGCCGAGATTGCCCTGTCCGAGGCTTCCCTGGATGACGCTCGGCGAAAACTTCTTCGCGGCATTGAGGCCAGGCGCGATCGAATCGGGCAGGCGCAGCACTTCCAGCGCACGCGCCCGGTTGGGCAGCCGGCGAATGAAGCCGCGCTCCTCAAGCGCAGTGATCAGCCGGTGGATGCCCGACTTCGAAGCCAGATCAAGCGCCTCCTTCATCTCGTCGAAAGAGGGCGGAATGCCGCTTTCCTTCAGCCGTTCATGGATGAACATCAGGAGTTCATGTTGTTTGCGCGTCAGCATGGCGGCCCCCACGGGTTCTGAAACCAGAATCAGAAAAACAAACCCAGAACAAACACTATCTGTTCCAGTTGTGTTCCGCAACCGTTTAAAGTTTAATGAATGCGTTGACGTTTTGTTCAGCGTAGCATCAGAACGCGACAAGCGTCGCCGACGGCGGCGGCCGGGGCGAAGGGCTCTCGCACCACGAGGCCATTGGCGTCGGCGAGCATGCGCAGCATCGAGGAGTCCTGGATGCCGAAGGGCGTCGCAACCAGTGAGCCGGCTTCTTCGCGGACGACGGCCCGCACGTAATCCTGCCTCAGATCGTTTGCCTGCATCGCGGCGCCCAGCCGCGCCTCGCGAATGTCCTGGGTGAACGCGCGGCCACCGAGCCGCGCCAGCAACGGCTTCAGGAACAGCTGCGAACAGACCAGGCTCGCCACCGGATTGCCGGGCAGGCCGATGCAGCGCGCGGGTCCCAGCCGGCCGAACATCAGCGGCTTGCCCGGGCGCATGGCGATCTTCCAGAAATCGAGCGTCATGCCTTCGCCGGTCAGCACGCCGTGAATGAGATCGTGGTCGCCGACCGAGGCGCCGCCAAGCGTCACGATGACATCGGCCTGCTGCTCGACGGCCTGCCTGACCAGCGCGGAGATCGCTTCCCTGCGGTCGGCGGCAATGCCGAGATCGAGCGCGCGGGCGCCGACCGATTGCGCAGCGGCGGCGACGCCATAGGCGTTGGACGAGATGATCTGATCGGGACCGAGTTCGCTGCCGGGTGGCAGCAGTTCGTCGCCGGTGGCGATGATGGCGACCAGCGGCCGCTTCACCACAGTGAGGCGCGGGTGGTTGGCGGATGCCGCCAGCGACAGTGCCGCCGGATCGAGCAGCCGGCCCTTTTCCAGCAGCACATCGCCTTCTACGAAGTCGAGCCCGGCGCGGCGGATGTTGCGCCCTTCAGCGGTCGGCTCGGTCACTTCGATCGTGCCGCCGCCGAGATCCTGCACATTCTCCTGGATGACGATAGTGTCGGCGCCTTGCGGCACCGGCGCGCCGGTGAAGATGCGCACGGCTTGCGCCGTGCCGACGCTGCCTTCGAAGCCGCGGCCGGCCGGCGCAATGCCGATCACCGAAAGCCGCGCCGGCACGGATGCCACATCGGCGGCGCGCGTCGCATAGCCGTCCATGGCTGAGGCGTTGAAGGGCGGCTGCGTGCGCAGCGCCACCACAGGCTCGGCCAGGACTCGGCCAGCGGCGTCGATCAGTGCGACGCTTTCGCTGGCCCGCGGCGCCGCGCCATCCAGCAGGCGCTCGAGCGCCTCGGCCACAGGAACCAGCGCCATCAGGCGCCCGCCCCGGCCGACTTGTAGTCGCCGGACTCGCCGCCGGTCTTTTCGACCAGCCTGATGCCGGAGATCACCATGGCGCGGTCGGCGGCCTTGGCCATGTCGTATATGGTGAGGCAGGCGACAGAGGCCGCCGTCAACGCTTCCATCTCGACGCCGGTCTTGCCGGTGACACGGGCAAGCGCGGTGACCTTGAGGCCGGGCAGCGACTTGTCCGGTTCGATATCGACGGAAACCTTGGTCAGGAGCAGCGGATGGCAGAGCGGGATCAGCTCATGCGCGCGCTTGGCCGCCATGATGCCGGCGATGCGCGCGGTGCCCAGCACATCGCCCTTCTTGGCATCGCCGGCAAGGATCATCTCAAGCGTTTCGGCGCGCATCGAGACAAAGCCCTCGGCGATCGCGGTGCGCACCGTTTCGGCCTTGTCGCCGACGTCGACCATGTTGGCTTCGCCAGAGGCGCCAAGATGGGTGAGGGCGGCCGCCATCGTCAGACGGCCTCGGCCGGCGCCTTGCCTGTCAGAAGCAGGCGAGTCGCCGCCGCGACATCCTGTTGCCGCATCAGGCTCTCGCCGACAAGGAAGGTGCCGATGCCGCTCTTCTCCAGCCTGCGGCAGTCCTGATGGGTGAAGATGCCGCTCTCGCTGACCAGCAGGCGGTCGGCCGGCACCATCGCCGCCAGCCGCTCCGAAACGCCGAGGCTGGTCTCGAACGTCCTGAGGTCGCGGTTGTTGATGCCGATCAGCCGTGACGAGAGCCGGAGCGCCCGCTCCATCTCGGCCTCGTCATGCACTTCGACCAGCGCATCCATGCCGAGTTCGAGGGCCGTCGCCTCGAGCTCGCGCGCCATCGCGTCGTCGACACTCGCCATGATGATCAGGATGGCGTCGGCGCCCCAGGCGCGGGCCTCGAACACCTGATAGGGGTCGAAAAGGAAATCCTTGCGCAGCGCCGGCAGGGCGACGGCGGCACGCGCGGCGGTGAGGAATTCGGGCGCGCCCTGGAAGGACGGGGCGTCGGTCAGCACGGAGAGGCAGGCCGCGCCGCCATTCGCATAGGCCTTTGCGAGCGCCGGCGGATCGAAATCGGCGCGGATCAGCCCCTTGGACGGGCTCGCCTTCTTGATCTCGGCGATCAGCCCGAAGCCGCCGGCCCTGCGCCTGGCCTCTAGCGCGGCAAGAAAGCCACGCGGTGCCTCGGCGGCTTGAGCCCGCGCCTTGATCTCGGCCAGCGGCACGCGCTGCTTGGCCGCCGCTATCTCCTCGCGTTTGTAGGCTTCGATCTTGCGCAGAATGTCGGACAAGGGCTCTACTCGTTCGAAATTTCAACCAGCCGACCGAGCACTTGGAGCGCGCGGCCGCTGTCGATGGCTTGCGCTGCGCTCGCCATGCCGTCGGCGAGCGTCGTCGCCTTGCCGGCCACCACCAGGCCGGCGCCCGCATTCATCAGCACGGTGTCGCGATAGGCGCCCGCAGCACCTGCCAGCATGTCGCGCAGCGCCTTGGCGTTGTAGGCCGCGTCGCCGCCGCGCAACTCGTCCTTGGTGTGGCGCTGCAGGCCGACCGCTTCGGGAGTGAGCGCGAAGGTGCGGATCTCGCCGCCGGCAAGTTCCGCCACCTGCGTCTCGCCGGTGGTGGTGATCTCGTCATAGCCGTCGCCGTGAACGATCCAGGCGTGCTCGGTGCCCAGCGCCTTCAACGCCTCGGCAACCGGCATGATCCATTCCGGCAGGAACACGCCGACCATCTGCCTGCTGACGCCGGCCGGATTGGACAGCGGTCCGAGCAGGTTGAAGATGGTGCGCGTGCCAAGCTCGCCCCGGATCGGGCCGACGTGCTTCATCGCCGGATGGTGCGCCGGCGCGAACATGAAGCCGACGCCGGCTTCATGGATGCAACGGCCGATCGTCTCCGGTCCGATGTCGATCTTGACGCCGAGGGCGGTGAGCACATCGGCAGCTG
>NZ_RZOF01000236.1:0-10324 GCF_003998955.1 Mesorhizobium sp. M4B.F.Ca.ET.017.02.2.1
GTCGAACAACTGGGACGGGAAACGGTTCTCTACCTCGACGCTTCCCCCCTCCAAGCAACCAATTCGGACAGCGGCACCGGCAATTTCACGGTGCAGCTCAACAAGGTGTCGCCCATCAGTGTCGGCGCCCGGCTGACGGCCGGCTTCGAGATCGCCGACGCCTATCTGTTCGGACCCGATGGCCGCACGCTGACGTCGCGAAAACCCGTTCCCGCAACCTGACCCTCGCATCCAAGAGTATCATCCGCATGCACTGCAAGAAGCCCGCCCCGCTTTCGGTTTGGCGACCGCTCAATCTCGACCGCTTTCTTCTGGGAGCACCGCACTATCCCGAACATGTCGACGAGAGCTGCTGGCGACGCGATGCCGAGCGCATGCTTGCCGCCGGCGTCAACACGGTCCGGATGGGGGAGTTCGCCTGGCATATTTTCGAGCCCTATGAAGGCAAGTTCGACTTCGATCTGTTCGACCGGGCAATCGAGGTTCTCGGCGCTGTCGGAATCGACACGATCATGTGCACGCCGACAGCGACGCCGCCGCGCTGGCTGACCGTCAACTATCCCGAGGTGTTGCGCGTCGACGTCAACGGCCACCGCGCGAGCCATGGATCGCGTCAGCACGCCGACACCACCAGCCCCGTGTTTCGCGCTCACAGCCGCCGCATCACGCGCGCCATGGCCGAGCACTACAACAACAATCCTCGCGTCATCGGCTGGCAGACCGACAACGAGCTCAACACGACGGTTTCGGAGTCGTTCGCGCCTTCGACGCGGCTGGAATTCCAGAAATTCCTGCAGCACAAATACGGCGCGATCGGCGCGCTGAATTTCGCCTGGGGCGGCCATTTCTGGGCGACGGCCTACGACGATTTCTCACAAATCGACCTGCCGCGGCCGCTGATGCCATCCTATCCGAGCCCCGGGCAGGTGCAGGACTACCATCGCTTCCTGGCCGCGGCGACGGCGGCTTTCCAGCACGACCAAGTCGAGATCCTGCGCGCCGCCAATCCGGACTGGTTCGTCTTCCACAATCTCGGCCAGCTCGCCGACATCGATTTCCGCGGCCAGTTCGGACAGGACCTCGATTTCATCGGCTTCGACATCTACCCGATGCTGTATGACGAAATGCGGCGCACGGGCGGACACGCGGCCACGCAGGCGCTGCATCTCGACATCTGCCGTGCATACTCCGGCAACTATATCGTGCCGGAGCAGGCCTCCGGCTTTGGCAGCCAGCCGGGCTTCTCGACCATGACACCGGAGCCGGGCGAGATGCGCCGCATGGCCATGACATCGGTGGCACGCGGCGCCGACGGCATCATGTTTTTCCGCTGGCGCCCCGCGCATTTTGGCGCAGAGATCTACTGGATGGGCGTCATCGATCACGACGACGTGCCCCGACGCCGCTACGACGAGGCGAGCCGGTTCTTCCACGACATCGCCGCTATCAAGAATCAGATCCTTGGCACGGTCGTGCGCATGGACATCGGCATCGCCGGCGCGGATTTCGACAACCAGGAAGCGCATAAGACCTATGCCATGGGGTTGCCGAGCCCGCTCGACGATGCAACGCTGCTGCACCGGTACTGCTACCGGAACGGCATAGCCTGCGGCTTCATCCACCCCGAGGATGACCTGTCGCGACTTAAGGCGCTCTATGTTCCGCATTGGGTGATGTGGAAGCAGGAATGGAATGCTGCGGTCGAGGCTTTCGTCCGCAGCGGCGGCACACTGATCCTGTCGGCGCTGACCGGCACAAGGGATGAGAACAACCACATCGTTCGCGAGCAGGCACCCGGGCGCGATCTTTCGGCACTGAGCGGCGTCAAGGTTGCCGAGTTCGGCCGCCTCGTTCCGCAAGGCGGCGCCGGCCTGTTTCCCTTGTTCCGCCAGGCCGCCACTGGCGCCCATGTCCCGCCATCGCCTCTCCCGGCCTCGTCGGCGGAGCGCAAGTATCATTTCACCTTCGGCAACAGGCAGTTTGAGGCCGCGCATCTCTACGAACTGCTCGAGGTCGCGCCGGATACCGAGGTGCTGGGCGCATGGTCGAGCCGCTTTTGCGCCGGGCAGCCGGCAATCACCTCACGCCAGCTCGGCAAAGGCCGCGTCGTCTATGTCGGTACCTATCTGACGCACGAGCTTGCGGAAGCCATCGCCGAGGGCGTTCTGACCAGGGCGGGCGTGGCGCCTCTGCTTCCTGAACTGCCTGATGGAGTGGAAGTGTCGATCCGCGAGGCCGAGGATCGCCAACTGATGTTCGTTCAAAATACCACGGAAGTACCGGTGGCAGTGCCGGGCGTGCCCCAAGGCCTAGACCTGCTGACCGGTCGTCCGACCGCGGGTCCCATGCAACTCGAAGCCTATGGCAGCGCGGTGATCTTGCTCAGTTGAGAAGACACCGCCCGACAAGGGACAGCCACGTTCAGGTGTTGACGCCGAGTTCCACCAGGCGCTCGACGCAGGATTCCTCGGCCTGGTCGAGCTCGGCCAGCGTTTCTTCCAGGTCGCGCCGCTTCTGCCTGAGATCCTCGCGCTTTTCCTCGATGCGCTTGATCATCAGCTTGAGCTGGCCGACCTCGCCGGGCGGTTCCTTGTACATCTGGATGATTTCGCGGATCTCGTTGATCGAGAAACCGAGCCTTTTTCCGCGCATGATCTGGCGGATCAGATGCCGGTCGGACGGCCGAAACAGCCTTGTGCGGCCGCGCCGCACCGGCTGCACCAGCCCCTCGTCCTCGTAGAAGCGCAGCGTCCGGGTCGACACGTCGAATTCGCGGGTCAGTTCGGTGATCGTGTAGTATTCCCGCATTGTCGCTCCCGATGCCCGTTCTGGGCGCCGTACGTGGCGTCGCCCCCTCCCCTTCGTTCCATGAGCGGAATCGAATGGAAGCTGGCCGAACCTCGCACGGCATTTACGTAAAAGTCAATTGAAGACACGATCCCCAACTGGATAGGGTTGTTGAGATTCAGGGTAGGCCGCGCCGGAGTCGAAGACGGGCGCGAAGCGAGCCAAAATGGTGGTCTCCGAGAACCGGAGCCGAGCGTACTTAAAAGGTACGTGAGCACCGGAAGCGCAGGAGACCGCCATTTGCAGCCCGGCTTCACCTGAATATCAACAATGCTCAGGGGACGGCGAACCACCAGGTAGCGAGGCCGAGGAAAGCGAAGAAGCCGACGCAGTCGGTGACCGTGGTGACGAAGACGGCCGACGCCACCGCCGGATCGATCTTGAAGCGGTCGAGCAGCAGCGGGATCAGGATGCCGGCGAGCGCCGCCGCGAACATGTTGATGATCATCGCCGCCGCGATGATGCCGCCCAGGTTGGGATCGCGAAACCAAGCCGCCGCGACGATGCCGATCAGCACGGCGAACACGGCACCATTGATGAAGCCGACGCCGACCTCGCGGCGGATGATGCGGGCGGCATTGTAGATGTCGATATCTTTCGTCGCCAGCGCGCGCACGGTGACGGTCATGGTCTGGGAGCCGGCATTGCCACCCATGCCGGCGACAATCGGCATCAGCACGGCCAGCGCCACGATATGCTCGATCGTGTGGTCGAACAGGCCGATCACCGAGGCCGCGAGGAAGGCCGTCAACAGGTTGACCAGAAGCCACGGCACACGCGAGCGCGAGGTCGCGAGCACCGTGTCGGACAGTTCCTCGTCGCCGACGCCGCCCATGCGCAAGAGATCCTCCTCGGCCTCCTGCTGGATGACGTCGACGACGTCGTCGATGGTCAGCACGCCGACCAGCCGCTCGTTCTCGTCGACCACGGCCGCCGACAGGAGGTCGTATTGCTCGAAATCGCGCGCCGCTTCTTCCTGGTCCATGGTGGCCGGGATGGCGTGCCTCGTCTCGTGCATCACATCCTCGACCTTCACGGCCCGCTTGGTGCGCAGGATCTGGTCGAGATCGATGGCGCCAAGCAGCTTGAAGCTCGGATCGATGACGAAGATCTGGCTGAAGCGGTCGGGAAGGTTCTTGTCCTCGCGCATGTAGTCGATGGTCTGGCCGATGGTCCAGAACGGCGGCACGGCGACGAATTCCGTCTGCATGCGCCGGCCGGCGGACTCCTCCGGATAGTCGAGCGACCGCCTCAGCCTGATCCGCTCGGTGAACGGCAGCTGCGACAGGATCTCGTCCTGGTCCTCCTGGTCGAGGTCCTCAAGAATGTAGACGGCGTCGTCGGAATCGAGTTCCTGCACCGCCTGCGCGATCTGCTCGTTCGGCAGATTGTCGACGATGTCGAGACGGATCGCCTCGTCGACCTCGGTCAGCGCGGAAAAGTCGAAATCGGAGCCGAGCAGCTCGACCAGCGCCCGGCGCTGCTCGGGATGCAATGCCTCGAGCAGATCGCCGAGCTCCGACTGGTGCAGGTCGCCGACGTCACGCTTGAGCGTGAGCGTGTCGCGGTCGGCGATCGCCGCGCCGACATGGGCGAGGAAGGATGACAGGACGGCGCCGTCCTCGCCATAGATGTCGGCGTGGGCCTCCTCATGCGGCCTGGCGTCGGTCGTCTGATTGTCCTGGCCTTCCACCAGCGCCTCCCGCCGTCAGGATTCCGGAAAAGCTAGAGCAATTCCAGGAAAAGTGTGTAACGGTTTTCCGTTCGGAATTGCGCAGAAGCAAATAGTCTAGAGTTCAGGTCTAGAGCATCGAACCCAAAGGGGAAACCGCATTTGGGAAAATCCGAAGCTCGAAGGAATGATGGTTCGGCAGCACGATTCGATTTGCGAACCTATCGCTCTAACGCTCAGGAATATCAAACGAAATACGCCCTTCCCGCCCGATCAATTCCATTGCCAGGAGACATCGTCCGGTAAGCCACCGGGAATGGCGATACCATCAAAAAGGGATGCCGGTCCGGCTTCAGGCGACGCGACAGCGCATGTCGCTGGGGAAAGAGCACGCCCGCGCGGTTGCGGCAGAATTGTCAGCATAGAGGACCACGGCCGGGCTCGCCCGGCCGCAAAGAGAAAAACCGGGAACCCTTGACGACGAAGCCGGAGAGAGGAAACGGGTCAATTGAGGAACGACGCGTTCGCGTGATCGTTGCCGAACGCAATCCGCTCGTCATCTCGGCCCTTCGCGAAATGCTGGAATGCGACGGGCGCTTCGAGCTTCTGGCCACCGTGCAAAGCGGCAAGCAATTCCTGGAATTCGCGGCGGAGCCTGACTTCGACGTCGCCGTCATCGGCTGGAAGCTCGCCGACATGGATGGCGCCGACATCCTGGCCGAGGTCCAGAACCGTGGGCTCGACGTCCGCATCACCGTCTTTTCCAACGACCACGACATCGGCATCCTGAAGCAGTGCGTGCGGCTCGGAGCCCAAGGCTATTGCTTCCAGTTCGACGACCCGCCGATCATCTTCGAGACCATCCTGGCGGTCGCGCACGGCCGCATCTGCATCCCCTATATCGACATCAACAAGGTCAACGACACGCCCTTGGCGCAGCTCACCGTGCGTGAGCGCGAGCTGCTGGCGGTGCTTTCCGACGGCTGGACCAACCTGCAGATCGCGACACGGACCGGGATTTCCGAGAATACGGTGAAGTACCACCTCAAGAATCTTTACGACAAGCTCGACGTCCGCAACCGCGCCATGGCGGTCGCGCTCTATTCGAGCGAGAAGCGCCGTACGCCCAAATCACCTATCGGGTAGGACGGCCGGGTAGGCGGAACCTACCCGCGCGCGGCGACAACTTACCCGCCAGAGTGTTGTCGCTCAGGCTCATCGAAACGAAACTTCCTCCACCATCCCAAATGACCGGAGGAGTTCGCGCATGGCTGGGTTCACCCATCTTTTCATCCCAGGGCCCACCAACATTCCGGAGCAGGTCCGGCAGGCCATGAACCTGCCGATGGAGGACATGCGCGCCTCCTCCTTCCCGGATCTGACCTTGCCGCTGTTCGAGGACATCAAGAAGGTGTTCAAGAACGAGACCGGCCGCGTCTTCATCTACCCTTCGTCCGGCACCGGCGCCTGGGAATCGGCGATGACCAACGTGCTTAGCCCCGGTGACCGGGTGCTGATGTCGCGCTTCGGCCAGTTCTCGCATCTGTGGGTCGACATGGCCGAGCGTCTCGGCTTCGAGGTCGACGTCATCGACTGCGAATGGGGAACCGGCGTCCCGCTCGATCTCTATGCCGAGAAGCTGCAGGCCGACAAGGCGCACCGCATCAAAGCCGTCTTCTGCACCCAGAACGAGACCGCGACCGGCGTCACCAGCGACGTCGCCGGCTGCCGCGCCGCGCTCGACGCGGCGAACCACCCGGCGCTCCTCTTTGTCGACGGCGTCTCGTCGATCGGCTCGATCGACTTCCGTCAGGAAGAATGGGGCGTCGACTGCGCCGTCAGCGGCTCGCAGAAGGGATTCATGCTGCCCGCCGGCCTCGGCTTCCTGTCGGTCAGCAAGAAGGCGCTTGCCGCGTCGCGGGTCGCGACCCACCGGCGCTGCTACTTCTCCTTCGAGGACATGATCCGCGTCAACGATACCGGCTACTTCCCCTATACGCCGGCCACCCAGCTGCTGCGGGGTCTGCGCGCCTCGCTTGACCTGATCGCTCAGGAAGGGCTGGAGAACATCTTCGCCCGCCACCATCGCCTAGCCGAAGGCGTGCGCAAGGCGGTCGAGGCCTGGGGCCTGAAGCTGTGCGCCAGGACACCGCAATGGCACTCCGACACGGTCAGCGCCATCCTGGTGCCCGACGGCATCGACAGCGCCAACGTCGTCAAGCGCGCCTACGGGACCTACCAGACATCGCTCGGCGGCGGCCTCAACAAGGTGGCCGGCAAGGTGTTCCGCATCGGCCATCTCGGCTGGCTGAACGAGGTGATGGTGCTGGCCTCGCTGTCGGCCGCCGAGCTGGCGCTGCTCGACTGCGGGGTCAAGCTGGCGCCGGGCTCCGGCGTCGGCGCCGCCATCCAGCACTTCCGCGCCTCGGCCGCCGTGCCGGTCGCCGAAGCGGCCTGAGGAGAACCGATCATGAGCCACACCATCAACCACCTGAAGAAGCTCAGGCTGCAGCGCAGCGAGCTGGCGGTTCCCGGCTCGAGCCCGGAGATGATCGACAAGGCCGCGAACAGCGCCGCCGACTTCGTCTTCCTCGACATCGAGGACGCGGTCGCGCCGCCGGACAAGGAACGCGCCCGCAAGAACATCATCCAGGCGCTGAACGACATCGACTGGCGCGCCAAGGGCAAGACCGTCTCGGTGCGCATCAACGGCCTCGACACCCACTACATGTACCGCGACGTGGTCGACGTCATGGAACAGGCCGGCGACCGGCTGGACACCATCCTGGTGCCGAAGGTCGGCGTGCCGGCCGACCTCTATATGGTCGAGGCGATGGTCAACCAGATCGAGATGGCCAAGGGTTACAAGACCCGCGTCGGTCTCGAGGCGCTGATCGAGACCGCCCTCGGCATGGCCAATGTCGAGGCGATCGCCGCCACGCAGGGCCGGCTGGAAGCGATGCATTTCGGCGTGGCCGACTATGCCGCCAGCAACAAGGCGCGCACCGTCAACATCGGTGGCCTCAATCCCGACTATCCCGGCGACCAGTGGCATTTCGCTCTGTCGCGGATGACGGTCGCCTGCCGCGCCTACGGCCTGCGCGCCATCGACGGACCGTTCGGCGATTTCTCCGACCCCGAAGGCTACAATGCGGCCGCAAGGCGTGCCGCGGCACTCGGCATCGAAGGCAAATGGGCGATCCACCCGTCGCAGATCGCGCTCGCCAACGACGTGTTCTCGCCGCCGGAGAAAGAGGTCACCCGCGCCAGGCGCATCCTCGAGGTGCTGAAGGAGGCCGAGGCGCTCGGCAAGGGCGCGGCAGCACTCGACGGCAAGATGATCGACGCCGCGTCGGAACGCATGGCGCGCAACGTGCTGGTGGTCAGCGAGGCCATCGAGCGCGCCGGCCAGGCTGCGACGCACTGAGAATTACCGGAGGACAAAATGGACATTCACGAATACCAGGCCAAGGAACTGCTCGCCCGCCACGGCGTGCATGTGCCGCGCGGCGGCCTCGCCTACAGCCCCGAGCAGGCGACCTACCGGGCGCGCGAGATCGGCGGTTCGAAATGGGTGCTGAAGGCGCAGGTTCATTCGGGCGCGCGCGGCAAGGCCGGCGGCATCAAGCTCTGCTCCAACGACGAGGAGATCTCCAACGCGGCGGAGGCCATGCTCGGCCGCAAGCTGGTGACCCATCAGACCGGCCCGCGCGGCAAGCTGATCTCGCGCCTCTATCTCGAGGAAGCGGTCGACATCGCCCAGGAGCTCTATCTCGGCTTCGTGCTCGACCGTAAGGAAGAGCGCGTCATGATCGTGGCTTCGGCCGCCGGTGGCATGGAGATCGAGGACATCTCCGAAAAGAAACCGGATTCGATCATCCGCGCCACGGTCGATCCCGGTGTCGGCATGCAGGGGTTCCAGGCGCGCGAGATCGCCTTCGGCCTCGGGCTCGAGAGCAATCTGATCGGCAAGGCCACCGAAACCATCCTCGGCTGCTACCAGGTGTTCCGCGACTACGACGCCTCGATGCTGGAGATCAATCCGCTGGTGGTGACCCGCGACGGCAGCCTGGTCGCGCTCGACGCCAAGATGTCGTTCGACGAGAACGCCCTGTTCCGCCGCCCGGAGATCTCCGAATTGCGCGACAAGAGCCAGGAAGACCCGCGCGAAACCTTCGCCAGTGACCGCGGCCTTTCCTATGTCGGCCTGGAGGGCAATATCGGCTGCATCATCAACGGCGCCGGCCTCGCCATGGCGACGATGGACATGATCAAGATCGCCGGCGGCGAGCCGGCCAACTTCCTCGACATCGGCGGCGGCGCCTCTCCGGAGCGGGTGGCGAAATCCTTCCGCGCCGTGCTCGGCGACAAGAATGTCGAGACCATCCTGGTCAACATCTTCGCCGGCATCAACCGCTGCGACTGGGTCGCCGAAGGCGTCATCAAGGCGATCCGCGAAGTCGGCGTCGACGTGCCGCTGGTGGTGCGGCTCTCCGGCACCAAGGTCGAGGAAGGACGCAAGATCCTGGCCGATTCCGGCGAGGCGGTGATCGTCGCCGAGACGCTGGCCGAAGCCGCCGAAAAGGCCGTCGCCGCCTGGCGCGCGGCCGCCAAGAAGAAAAAAGCAGCCTGAGGGAGGTCTAAAAAATGGCAATCCTGCTCAATCGCAGCACCCGCGTCATCGTCCAGGGCTTCACCGGCAAGATCGGCAGCTTCCACGCCGAGGACATGAAGCGCTACGGCACCAAGCTCGTCGGCGGCGTCACCCCCGGCAAGGGCGGCCAGACCCATCTCGGCCTGCCCATCTTCAACACCGTCAAGGGTGCGGTTCGCGAGACCCGCGCCGAGGCCAGCATCGTTTTCGTGCCGCCGCCCTTCGCGGCCGATTCGATCATGGAAGCGGCGGACGCCGGCATCAAGCTTTGCGTCTGCATCACCGACGGCATCCCGTCGCAGGACATGATGCAGGTCAAGCGCTACATGCGCCGCTACCGCTTCGAGGACCGCATGCGCCTCGTCGGCCCGAACTGCGCCGGCGTCATCACCCCCGGACAGGCGCTGATGGGCATCATGCCCGGCAGCATCTACCTGCCCGGCCGCGTCGGCATCGTCGGCCGCTCCGGCACGCTGGGCTACGAGGCGGCCTCGCAGATGAAGGCGCTCGGCATCGGCGTGTCGACCAGCGTCGGCATCGGCGGCGACCCGATCAACGGCTCGTCGTTCAAGGACATCCTGCAACTCTTCGAACGCGACGAGGATACCGATGCCGTGGTGATGATCGGCGAGATCGGCGGCCCGCAGGAAGCCGAAGCCGCGATCTGGGCGCGCGACAACATGCGCAAGCCGCTGATCGCCTACATTGCCGGCCTTTCCGCGCCGAAGGGCCGCCGCATGGGCCACGCCGGGGCGATCATCTCCGCCTTTGGCGAGTCGGCGCAGGAGAAGGTCGAGATCCTCAAGGAAGCCGGCGTCGTCATCGTGCCGACTCCCGCCTCCTTCGGCGAGGTCGTGGCCGAGACACTGGCGCGGACCAAGAAGGCGGCGTGACGCCGCATCGCTAATTGTGAAATCTGGGCCGGCGCAAGCATCGCGGCGGCCCGTCGATCGGCAGGAAACTCGATGAAACCGCGTTTGATTGTCACCCGCAAATGGCCGACCGCCGTCGAGGCGATCCTCGCAGAGCGCTTCGACACGACGCTCAACGCAGACGATACGCCGCTGAGCGCTGCCGCGATGACGTCCGCCTTCGCGGATTTTGACGCGATCCTGGCGACGGTCAGCGACCGCTTGCCGGTCGCGGTGTTC
>NZ_RZOF01000237.1:0-10296 GCF_003998955.1 Mesorhizobium sp. M4B.F.Ca.ET.017.02.2.1
GCTCTGGCACCGCTACGGCGACGTCGCGCCGCCGATCGCGCTTTTGGTGCCCGCCTACAACGAGGCACTGAACGTGGTCGAGAGCGTCCATTCCATGCTGGCGCTCGAATATCCGAATTTCGAGGTGATCGTCATCAACGACGGCTCGAAGGACGACACGCTGCAGCGCCTGATCGACGCCTTCAGGCTGGTGAAGTTCCACCGGCCCTACGAGGAGGAACTGGCGCACCAGCCGATCCGCGGCCTCTATTCCTCGCCGATGACCGAGCGGCTGTTCGTGGTCGACAAGGAGAATGGCGGCAAGGCCGACGCCCAGAACGCTGGCATCAATGTCTGCCGCGCGCCGGTCTTCTGCGTCATCGACGGCGATTCCATCCTCGAGCCCGACGCGCTGATGCGCGCCGCGCAGCCCTTCATCGACGACCCCGAGCGCACCATCGCGGTCGGTGGCACCATTCGCATCGCCAATGGCTCGACGATCGAGGCGGGCAGGGTGCGCGAGGTGCACCTGCCGTGGCGCCTGCTGCCGCTGTTGCAGGTGGTCGAATATCTGCGCGCCTTCCTGATAGCCAGGCTGGCCTGGAGCCGCATCAACACGCTGATGCTGGTCTCCGGCGCCTTCGGCATGTTCCGCCGCGCCGAAGTGGTGGCGGTCGGCGGCTTCACCAAGGGCTCGATGGGCGAGGACCTCGACCTCGTCATCAAGCTGCACCGCCACATGCGCGATACCAAGCGCAAATACCGCATCCAGTTCGTCCCCGAGCCGGTGTGCTGGACCGAGGCGCCGGAGACGCTGAGCGTGCTGGCCAGGCAGCGCACGCGCTGGCAGCGCGGCGCGCTCGAATGCTTCTTCCGCTACCGTTCGATGCTGTTCAACCCGCGCTATGGCCGCGTCGGCTTCCTCGGCTTCGGCCACATACTGATCGTCGACGTGCTAGGCCCGGTGGCCGAGGTGCTGGGCTATGTCCTGATCCCGGCCTTCTGGCTGCTCGGCATCCTGTCGGGCGAATATCTGCTCGCCTTCACCTCGCTGGTCTTCACCTACGGCGTCTGCGTCAGCGTCTGCTCGCTGGTGCTGGAAGAGGCCGAACTGCAGCGCTTTCCCCGCGCCAGGGATTTGGCGGTGCTGACGGCGGTCGCCGTGATCGAGAATTTCGGCTACCGCCAGCTCAACAATTTCTGGCGCGTCAAAGGCTGGTGGCAGTTCCTGCGCGGCAACCAGGGCTGGGGCGAGATGACCCGGACCGGCCTCGGCGGCGCCAAGAAATAGGCGCGGCTGGGCGGCGCACAACCGGCCGCGTCATTGCAATGTGCGCTCGACCTCCGCGATCAGCGCATCGAGCGCCGCGCCAACCGCCCCGCCATCCGCCTGCTCGGTGAGCAGCGTCTCCAGCGCCGATGCCTTGGCGCTGATCTCCGGAAAGCCGAACGTGCCGGCCGCGCCCGCCAGCGAGTGCGCGAGCCGGATCAGCGGATCGTTGCCGGGCAGGGGAGTCTCACGTGCGACCTTCAGCTCGGTGAGCTGATCGGCACAGCGGGCGAGGAAGCGCTGGCGGAGGGGAGCGAAGGGATCGGTGGAAATGGGGGTACTCCGCGGCTGGGTGAGGGGTATTCAAGCAGAAAGCGGGGTGGGTTGGAATGGCGGGCTGGGGCTGCTCATCGCTGTGGCCTGGCTCAGGCGGCATGATGCCCGGATTTGAGCCAACCGGTCGTTCAAAACCTGCTCCTAGACAGGCTGTCTCCCCTGGTGGATCATGCGGTGGGTGGGCAAGTTAGGGGCGCCGCCATGGACGTCGGAGGTTGGCTGCGGAGGCTTGACCTCGAACAGTATGAGGACGCCTTCCGCGAGAATAAGATCGACGAGACGATCCTGCCGATATTGACGGCCGAGGATTTGAAGGATCTTGGCGTCGGATTTGTCGGACACCGTCGTAAGCTGCTCGATGCCATCGCAGCCTTGCGCGCTCAAGCAGGCGCACCGCCGCCGCTTTTGTCCGATGCGCCTCTGGCAATCGATAAAGCCGCGAAGGACACCGCCGAGCGCCGCCAGGTCACCGTGATGTTCTCGGACCTTGTCGGCTCGACGGCACTCTCCGCGCAAATGGACCCTGAGGATTTGCGGGAGGTGATTGCGGCCTATCAGAAGTGCGTTGCGGAGGCCGTGCGTCGCTTTGGCGGGTTTGTGGCCAAATACATGGGCGACGGCGTGCTGGTGTATTTTGGCTATCCAAAGGCGCATGAGGACGACGCAGAGCGAGCCGTGCGGGCCGGGCTGGCGGTCGTTGATTCGATCGCAGGGCTCGCGACCCCGGCACAAGGCGCGCTTGCGGTGCGCGTCGGCATCGCTACGGGGCTGGTGGTGGTGGGCGATCTCATCGGCGAAGGAGCGGCGAAGGAGGAAGCGGTGGTCGGCGAGTCGCCGAACCTGGCGGCGCGCCTGCAGGCCCTGGCGGCGCCCGGCGAGATCGTGATCCCGCTCGCGACGCGCCGACTGCTCGGCGGGCTGTTCGAGTTCGCCGACCTGGGCTTCCACGAGCTGAAGGGGTTCGACGCCCCGATCCGCGCGTGGCGAGTGCTTCGCGAGAGTGCCGCCGAGACCCGGTTCGAAGCGCGCGCGACGAGCGGCCTCGCCCCCACGGTCGGGCGCGAGCACGAGCTTGCCCTGCTCGCGGAACTCTGGAGCAAGGCCGCGTCCGGCGAAGGGCAGGTGGTCCTGCTCTCCGGTGAGCCCGGCATCGGCAAGTCGCACCTGATTCAGGCGCTCCGCGAGCGTCTGCGCGACCGGCCGCACATCCGCATCCGCTGCCAGTGCTCGCCGTTCCACGCAAACAGCGCCCTTCGCCCGTCGATCGCCCAGCTCACCCGCGCGGCTGGCTTCCACCCAGACGATCCGCCGAGCGTAAAACTCGACAAGCTGGAGCGCCTCCTGGCGCGGTCCACAGACAAGGTCCGGGACGACGCCCCTTTGTTGTCGGCGTTTCTTTCGCTCCCGGTGGGCAGCCGCTACGCACCCCTGAACCTCAGCCCCCAGCGCCAGAAGGAGCTCACCCTCGAGGCGCTGATCCGGCAGCTTGTTGGCCTGGCGGCCCGCCAGCCCGTGCTGTTGGTTTTCGAGGATATCCACTGGATTGATCCAACGTCGCTGGAGCTTCTCGACCGATTGGTCCCGCAGATCCCCCGCCTTTCAGTCTTGGCGATCTTCAGTTTCCGCCCTGAGTTCGAGCCGCGGTGGATCGACCACCCGCGGGTCACCTCGCTCGCGCTGAACCGCCTGAGCCGCCGGCAGGGTGCCGCCCTGGTGCAGCGGTTGACCGGTGGCAAGGCGCTGCCGGGCGGGTTGCTCGAGCAGATGGTGGCCAAGACAGACGGTGTCCCCCTGTTCCTCGAGGAGGTGACCAAGGCGGTCATCGAATCCGACGTGTTGACCGATGAAGGCGACCGCTACGCGCTCTCGGGCCCGCTGCCACCGTTGGCGATCCCTGCAACCCTGCAGGATTCTCTGGTGGCGCGGCTCGATCGGCTGGTGATGCCGGCGCGCGAGGTCGCGCAGATTGGCGCCGCCATCGGCCGCGAATTCTCTTATGAGCTGCTGGCGGCTGTCGCGCAGCGCGAGGAACGGGAACTGCAGGGCGCCCTCGACCAGCTCATCAGCGCCGAGCTCGTGATCGCTCGCGGCCGGCCGCCGCACGCGACGTGCATCTTCAAGCACGCATTGGTGGGAGATGCCGCCTATGCCACCTTGCTGCGCAGTCGCCGCCAGCAACTGCACACCCGGATCGCCCACGCGCTCGAGCAGCACTTCGGAGAGGTCGTCGAACACGAGCCGGAGATCGTGGCTCAGCACTATACGGCTGCAGGCCTCTCGCTTCAGGCCATCGGCTACTGGCAGCGCGCGGGAGAGAGCGCCAACCACCGTTCGGCCAACGATGAGGCCCAGAGCCATCTGCAGAAAGCGCTGAACCTGATCGAAACGCTCCCTGCGGGCCCGGAGCGCCAGCGGCGCGAGCTCGCAGCGCTAACGGTGCTTGGCCGCGTGCTCGCCGCCAAGAGTGGCTACGCAAATCCCGAGGTCGAGCAGGTCTATTCTCGCGCGCGCCGCCTTTGCGAGCTGATGCCGGAAGATGCGGATCTCTTCCCGGTTCTGCTCGGCCTGGCCATCTACTCGGCCACGCGCGCCGAACTGACGTCGGCGCACGAGCTGAGCGGACGGCTGCTCGACCTTGCCCGGCAGAGTAACGATCCCGTGTGGGTGGTCGAAGCCCATTATGCCCGGGGGGTCGGCTTTTCCTGGCGCGGCGCCTTCAGGGAGGCACGCAAACATCTGGAGCTGGCCTCCGAATCGTATCGCCCACAGCGACATCGAGCCCATCTCGCCCTCTACGGCCAGGATCCCGGACCGATTTGCCTGTGTCGTGGGTCGGCGGTGCTTTGGCAACTCGGCTACCCCGACCAGGCGCTGGCCCGGATGGAAGACGCTCTTGCCTTGGCCGAGCGATTGGCGCACCCCTTCAGCCGCGCTTACGTGCTGACATGGGCAGCGTGGTTGCGAATATTCCGGCGCGAGGTGGCCGAAGCCGAGGAGCAAAACGAACGTGCGCTCACCTTCGCGACCGAGCAGGCGTATCCCTTTTGGACCGCCATGGCCGCCCAGCAGAAGGGATGGCTCTCGGCGAAGCAGGGCCATAAGGAGCGGGCGATCGCCCAGATCGAGGATAGCCTGGCCCGGATGCAGGCCGTCGGAACGCAGGTGACGCAGGCGTACACGATGGGACTGCTCGGCGAGGTGCTAGGCAGCGTCAATCGCGCGTCCGACGGCGTGCGCCTGATCGATCGGGCCCTCGACCAGGTGAACCGGACCCGCGAGCAGTGGTGCCATGCCGAATTGCTGCGGCTCCGGGGTGCCCTATGCGCTGCCGCGGAACCAGGCGATTGCCGCGAGGCTGAAATCTCGTTCCGCCAGGCGGTCGAACGGTCTCGCGAGCAAGGTGCCAAATCCTGGGAGCTCCGCGCCGCCACATCGCTTGCGCGCCTTTTGGCCGAACAGGGCAAGCGCGCCGAGGCGCATGACCTGCTCGCGCCGACCTACGGCTGGTTCACCGAGGGCTTCGACACGCTCGATCTGAAAGAGGCCAAGACCTTGCTCGACAAGCTTGGGGCATGATCACATGCCAGCCATGCAATGTCCGGTGCCGGCGCATTCCGGACACCGATCTCGCGCTGAGTCAGTGCACGCGTTCAAAATATCAAGCGAGTAGTCCATCGCGGCCTCGTCCCGGCTATCCGCCCGCGTGTTCGTTGCGACCGTGAGCCGCGATGAACATGGCGACAGCCGACCGGCAATAGGATTCGATTTCGTCATCGTCCTCTGCTCTCGCCTCATCAAAGCGTGCAATAATTAGAAGATCGGAGCCTTTGAAAAGTGCGGCAAACAAGCGGGCGGACAGGAGAGGATCGGGCACGTTGAGCACCGCCTTCGCGTGCAACTGACGTAACAGGGTCTCGATTTGGGCGACGATATGGGCGGGGCCGGCTTCGTAATGGACTTTGCTCAACGACTTTTGGTTCGGTGTGTCGGCCATGACCATGGCTTCGACGTTGCGGACGTCTGGGCGCAGCAGCGTGCGAAGCAGCGATGATCCCACCGCCATAAGCTGATCCTCGGCCGAGCCATCGACGCCTTCAAAAAGCGCCTGTGGGATTAACTGCTGACAGCGGGCCGCAAAGGCCGCGCCAAACAGCGCCTCTTTGTTCTCGAAGTGCTTGTAAATGCTGAGCTTCGATATCTTCGCTCGCTGGGCGACCTTGTCCAAGGTCGTCGCTTGAAAACCCAATTCTGCAAAGAGTTCGCCTGCGGTGTCGACAATGGTTTGGCCAAGCGCCTCATTGGCGGGCCGGCCACGCCGGCCTCGACTATTTTCGGTCATCTCAATTACGGTCCTTGACAGTATCGTTATTCATGAATTACGATACTACGCAGTTTCAGAAATTCCAAGAGTGGATTTTATCGTGTCCTCCAAATCAGGATTGCCTTGGCCGCCCACCGATATCGAATGCGCATCGCTGGACGATTCTGCGCGCCAGGCTCAGCCCCACCCGCTTCATCCGCAACACGGAGCCCATCACCATGGATGACGTCATCATTATCGGCGGCAGCTTTGCTGGCCTTGCCGCCGCCCTGCAACTCGGCCGTGCCCGCCGCAAGGTCACCGTTCTCGACACTGGCCTGCCGCGCAACCGCTTCGCCGGCCACTCGCATGGTATGCTTGGTCACGATCACAAGCCGCCGCTGGACATCCTGGCCGAGGCGCGCCGGCAGTTGGCGCGTTATCCTGCGATCAGTCTGGTCAACGCTCGGGCCGACAAAGTCTCCGGCGGCATCGACGATTTCTCCGTCCTCACGGGCGATGGCGAAAGCCTTGGGGCGCGTCGGCTGATCCTGAGCTATGGCATCACGGACCAGATGCCCGATGTGCCGGGGTTTGCCGAAAGCTGGGGCACGTCCATCGTGCCCTGTCCCTATTGCGACGGCTTTGAAGTCGCCGGCCAGCATTGGGGCCTCGTCTGGTCCGGCCCGCAGTCGCACAATCAGGTCAGGCTGTTCCACGATTGGACTGACAGGTTGACGGTCTTCTCCGATGGCCACGACATCCCGGCCGATATCCGGGCCGATCTGGAACGTCGCAACACGCCTGTCTTCGATGGCCGGATCACTGAAATCACCCGTCACGGCGGCCGTAATCCCACCCTCAAGCTCGATTCCGGCCGTGATGTCGCTGTCGACATTCTGTTCGCGCATCCGCGCAACAAGCCGTCCGCCGGCCTGCATGAATCACTGGGCCTCGCCACGGCCGCCACGCCCCTTGGCATCGTCCTCAAGGTTGATGAGCGCCGCGAAACCAGCATGCCCGGCATCTACGCCGCGGGCGACCTCACTAACCCCATGATCCCCTCGGTCACCACGGCATCGTGGCAAGGCGCGATGGCGGGCATCTTCGCCCAGCAGTCGATGCTGGTTTGAGAGGCGCGCCTGGAATCACCTTGTTGCAAGACATTCAAATTTGAGCTTCCGCGCTCATGCTTTGTCGAGAGTATCTCCTTTAGTCTCCTAGACCTTCTGCGCCGTAAGTTTGGCCGTTTTGCATCGCCGTCGGCGACGATGACGACGAAATAGGAGAACGCAATGACTCGCAGTCACGTTGAACGTCTTGGAGAGTTCAGGGAAATCCTCGTCGCGACCCGACGCGAAGGCGTCCGTAACGTGCACCATACCCGCGACGCAATGCGGGCAAGTGGCTTCCAGATCGGGGACAGCGATGGCTCCAGCTACGGTGCCCAACTGAAGGCGCTCCAGGAGGAAATCGAGGCAGTCGATCGCGCCATCGAAGACGAGAAGCGGCTGGCCTTGACCATCGAGAGCGCGACTCAATCCCGCCGACCGACCAAGCCGAGAATCGTGAAGGGGACGTAGAGCCAGGTACTGGCGCTCAGCGGGGTGGGGTGGAACGTGTGCAGCCGAGCGCAGCGCTTTCCCCGCGCCAGACCATGACCGGCCTCCACGGCGCCAATCGAAAGCGCCCATGACGGGGTTGACCGCTTGTGCCACAGCATTCCTTCAGATTGTGTTGCCGCTGCAACCTGCTAGCGCGGTCCAAAGGACACAAAATCCCCCTTGCCAACCTCCCCACCTTCCCCTAACCTCCCTGTGAGAAAACCTTTTCCCAAATCGCTCCGCGCTCGCTGACCTCACCCGTCATCACCGCGCAGGGCGATAAGAGAAAACCTTTTCCCAACTCAGGGATGCGCCTCGACACATGTCCTCCGACGCCTTGCCAGCGCCAGCCCCGGTCACCCTACGTGAGGTGGCATTGGCCGCCGGCGTCAGCGTGGCGACGGCCTCGAAGGCGCTGAACGGGCAGGGGCGGATGACGGCGGAGACGCGCGAGCGTATCCGCGAGACGGCGCAGCGGCTTGGCTTCCGGCCGAACAGCCTGGCGCAGAGCCTGCTGCGAAAACGCTCCTTCACCGTCGGGCTGCTCACCAACGATACTTACGGCCGCTTCTCGCTGCCGCTGATGGCCGGCGTCTCCGATGCGCTGGTCGATGCCGGCGTCTCGGTCTTCCTGTGCAATGTCGAAGACGATTCGCGCCTTGGCCAGCTCCATGTCGAGGCCATGCTCGACAAGCGCGTCGACGGCATCATCGCCACCGGAAAACGCATCGACCGCCATCTGCCGATCGACCTCTCCAATCTGCGCATTCCGGTGATCTATGCCTTCACCCAGCCCGATCCGGGCTCGGTCGCCTTCGTCTCCGACGATGCCGGCGGCGCGCGGCTGGCGGTCGAGCATTTTTGTGGGCTCGGACGCCGGCGCATCGCCCATGTCAGCGGGCCGGCGAGTTTTGCCGTCGTGCATGAGCGCGCGCGTGCCTATCGCGAGGTGCTGGCCGAGCACGGCCTGCCGGTGGCCGAACCGCTGCTCGGCGCCTGGTCGGAAGGCTGGGGGCATGAGGCCGTCGCAAAGCTCTTCGACGGCAAGGCGGGCAGGGGCGAGATGCCCGACGCCGTCTTCTGCGGCAACGACCAGATCGCGCGCGGCGTCATCGATGCGCTGCGCGAGCGCGGCATCGGCGTGCCCGAGGATGTCGGCGTCATCGGCTTCGACAATTGGGAGATCGTGGCCGAGGCGACGCGCCCGCCGCTGACCTCGGTCGACATGAACCTGGCCACGCTCGGCCGCGAGGCCGGGCTCGCTCTGCTTTCGCTCGTCGGCGGCCAGGCGGCCGCGCCGGGCATTCGAAAACTGCCGTGCCGGCTGGTGGTGCGTCAGTCATGCGGCCGCCCAGTGGGCGGCTAGGAGAACGCGCGGCGCGATCTGGGAGAGCGCCGCAATAGGGAGGAGAACCAATGAGGAGGAGAACCATGAAGACCATGATTGCCGGGCTCGCGCTCGCCGCGAGCATCTTTGCTCTGCCTGCTTTCGCCGCCGACACCGCCAACATCTGGGTGCGCGCCGACGGCTCGAACTTCATGCCGCGCATCGTCGATGCCTTCAACAAGGGCCACGAGAACCAGATCAAGCTCGACATCATCCCCAATGCCGAGATCATCCCGAAATACGGGGCGGCCGCCGCCGGCGGCACCGCGCCCGACGCGCTCTCGCTCGATCTCATCTACACGCCGTCCTTCTCGGCCGCCGGCCAGCTCGAGGACATCACCGACTGGGCGAAGTCGCTGCCCTATTTCGCCAGCCTGTCGCCGGCGCATGTCAAGACCGGCACCTACAAGGGCCGCATCTACGGCCTGCCGTTCTCTGCCGATAGCTCGGTGCTGATCTGGAACAAGAAGCTGTTCAAACAGGCCGGGCTCGATCCGGAAAAGGGCCCGACCAACTGGGCCGAGATCGAGGCCGACGCCGAGAAGGTCAACGCGCTCGGCGGCGACATCAAGGGCTTCTATTTCTCCGGCAATTGCGGCGGCTGCAACATCTTCACCTTCACGCCGCTGATCTGGGCTTCGGGCGGCGACATCCTCTCCGAGGACGGCTCCAAGGCGACGCTGGACAGCCCGCAGCTGCGCGGCGCCATCGACCTCTACCGTTCGATGGTCAAGAAGGATCTGGTGCCAGCCGGCGCGCAGACCGACACGGGCGCCAATTTCTTCGCCGCCTTCGCCGCCGGCAACATCGGCATCTCGCCGTCCGGCGCCTTCGCCATCGGCGCGCTCAACACGCAGTACCCGAATGTCGATTACGGCGTCACCTTCCTGCCTGGCAAGGATGGCGGCTGGTCGTCCTTCGCCGGCGGCGACAATTTCGTCGTCACCAAGGGCACCAAGAAGCTCGCCGTGGTGAAGGAATTTCTGGACTTCGCCTATTCGCTCGAAGGCCAGACGCTGCTCGCCAAATACGGCAGCCTGCCGGTGCGTGGCGACATCGCCAAGGAGGCGCTGAAGGATCTCGATCCGCGCTACCAGATCGCCGCCGAGGCGATGGCCAAGGGCCGTACGCCCTATACGGTGGTGTTCAACGACCTGATCAACTCCGCCAACGGTCCGTGGACGCAGATGGTCAACGAGGTCTTCTTCGGCGACGATGTCGACGGCGCGATTTCGAATGCGCAGGATACCATGCAGTCGATCATCGACCAGGCGCCGCAGAAGTAGCGCCGCCCTTAACCTCCCCCTTGAGGGGAGGTCGGACCCGAAGGGTCCGGGTGGGGTCGCCCCGGCAGTGCTCGACGCTATCTCCCCGTCGGCGCGCGTCGCGGCGGACCCCACCCCCGGCCTTCGGCCGGACC
>NZ_RZOF01000238.1:0-10281 GCF_003998955.1 Mesorhizobium sp. M4B.F.Ca.ET.017.02.2.1
CCCAACGACCGGGTTTTAGGAGCCGGCCCTGTCCCCGGGCCGGCTCCGCCATTTCTTGGGGTGTGCACGCTACCTTTGCCTCGCCGTCGGTTGAGGGCAATATGGCCGATCATCGCGGATCGGTGCTGTGCTGGAAATTCCCGAAGACCGTTGCGAACGCGCCAGGCTGTTCAAGGCCATAGACGACGCCTTCAAGGCCGGCGATTTCGACGGGCTCGGCATTGCCCTGGGCGGCGCGCCGCGCTGGTTCGACGAGCGCATGCCGTTCGAGCTCGGCCTTGGCCATCCGCTGGAGTATGCGATCTACTGGAGTCCCCTCGCCTTCATCTCGGCTTTGATCGAAGCGGGCTCGAATCCGAACTACGGCGACCATGCCGGATTTCCCTCGATCATCGCGGCGCTGTCCACCGAGCGGACCGACAAGCATGACATCATCCGCGCCCTGATCGAGCACGGCGCTGACCCCGACATGCGTGGCGTTAACGACTGGACGCCGCTGCATTATGCGGTGGCGATGCGCGATGCCGAAGCGATCCGCCTGCTTCTGGCGGCAGGCGCGGACCCGGCGCTTAGGACCCGCATCGACGACTATACGACGGCGCTGGAGGAAGCCGAGGAAGCCGGCTTCGAGGCTGGCGCTGTGCTGCTGCGCGAGGCGCTGGGCAAGCCTGGCTCGAATCCTGGCCGGAAACGTTGAGAGATGCCAATGGCCGCCGCCGGTCGCGGCCTCAGACCTTCCTCAGCCCGGCCTTGAAGCGCTTGCCGTTGGCGACGTAGTGCGCGGCCGAGCCGCGCAGCCTGGCGACTGCGGCGTCATCGAGTTCCCTCACGACCCGCGCGGGCGAGCCGACGATCAGCGAATTGTCGGGAAACGCCTTGCCCTCGGTGACTAGCGCGCCAGCGCCGACCAGCGAGTTCTTGCCGATCCTTGCTCCGTTGAGCACGATGGCGCCCATGCCGATCAGGCTGTTGTCGCCGATTGTGCAGCCATGCAGCAGCGCGCGGTGACCGATCGTGCAGCCCTCGCCGATGGTCAGCGGAAAGCCTGGATCGGTGTGCATCACCGTATGCTCCTGCACGTTGGTCCCGGCGCCGATGGTGATCGGCTCGTTGTCGCCGCGGATGACGACGCCGAACCAGAAGCCGGCATCGCGGCCGATGTTGATGTCGCCGATCAGCGTCGCGTCCGGCGCGATCCAGTTGCTGTCGGCATCTACAAAGCTGGGCGCTTTTCCGTCGATCGCATAGGTCGGCATTGTCCGTCTCCGAATCGTCTCACGCTGGAAAGTGAGCCGACCCTAGGAGACCGGTCGCCCAGGATGCAATGGCGAGCAGGACAACGCCCTGCGCCAGCGCCCAGGCAATCGCCGTGCACCCGCACGACATCAGCGCCAGCGTGGTGATGCGGCCCTGCCTGCGGGCATCCAAAGCGTCATTGGCGAGCATGAACGGCCCCGCGCATGCCGTCGCGGCCAGCGATCGCAGTATGTGCGAAGGCGACACATAGGGCTCGACGAAGGCAAGCCTGCGGCCGCTGGCCAGTTCCATCGCCGATCCCATCAGGCCGCCGGCGGTGAGGCCGACGGCGAAAGCAAAGAGCACGAGTTCCACAGCACCCATCTTTACCTTCCGTTTACCATGACGTCGCACAGTCGCATCCGACAGGCGCGCTGCAAGAGCCATGCCGCGCAATGTGTGCCGCCCGGGGACATCCAGCGGATCGGCGACCGTAACGGGGATAGCGATGAAGCAGGCGGCAACCGCGAGTGGCCCGGAATTCGAGGTTGTCGATTCCACGCTGATGAAGCGGGTGTTCTATGCCTTCGCGGCGCTGGCGCTGCTTTCGGTGGCGATCAGCCTCGGCGGCAAATGGTTGGGGCGCTCGATCGCCATGGCCGGCTACACCGACGACACGACCATCCACGAGGTGGTGATCGGCAACAATGTCATTGCCGTCCCGGCCAATTTCATCCGCTTCGAGCAGGCGCGGCGCGACGGCATCGCCTCGCGCCTCGACCTCTATATGCGCTACCCCGAGATGGACGGCTACAGCACAGCCGCCCGCGACGACTTCAACCATACGGGCGCGCGCAAGAACGTCGTCTTCCTCTCCTTCGAGCAGCAGATGATGTCGCGCGACATGAGCGGCCGCTTCGCCCCGATCTACAGCGCGCTGATCGTCCAGCCCGGCACGCCGGGACCCGGCGGCACGACGCTTTATGGCTTCACCGAGAAATCAGGCTATCTCAACGAGGTGCTCGCGGTGGCCGGCCGTCCGGGCAAGGACCCGTTCGTTGCCCGCTGCCTGAGCGGACCGAGCGCGGAGGAATCGCTGGCGCCTTGCGAGCGCGACCTCCAGGTCGGCGATGGCCTCAGCCTCACCTATCGCTTTCCCAGGGAATTTCTCGGCAACTGGCAGGCGCTGGACGCGGCGATCGCGGCGGCGGCCGCGCATGTCCTGAAGACAGGACGATAGGGCAAGTGACCACTACAAGATAAGAAGCGTTGACCGGGCTGCGCTGACGCAGGCCCGGCCAGCAGAGGGCTCAGCCCAGGTCGATGTCCAGAATCGCCATCGAGAAATTGTAGTCGCCATCGTCCTCGTCCTTGAAGACGATGCCGAGGAATTCGTCGCCGACATAGACTTCGGCCGAATCTTCCTTGCGCGGGCGTGCCTTCACCTGGAGCTTGGGATTCTGGAAGACGCGCTTGAAATAGGCGTCCAGCTTTCTGATTTCGTCCGGCTTCAACAGTCTTCTCCGATCGTCGGGCTTGCTGGGTTGAACGCGCTTCTGGCACGTCGACAATGGCGATGTAAAGGCAAGCCGGCGGCAGAACCGAAAGCGCCTCCGCATCTGCGGCCGGTTTCAGCCGCGCGGGCGGGCGCCCCGGCCTCAGATATCGAAGCTGACGACGTGGTCCATCGTTTGCGAGGGCAGGAGCTGGTCCATCTGCCTGGAAGGCTGGTCGCAACCGGTCTCGCCGACGACACGCGCCGGCACGCCGGCGACCGTCTTGTTGTGCGGCACTGGTGACAGCACGACCGATCCGGCCGCGATCTTCGAGCAATGGCCGACTTCGATGTTGCCGAGGATCTTGGCGCCGGCGCCGATCAGCACACCGCGGCGGATCTTCGGATGGCGATCGCCACCGGCCTTGCCGGTGCCGCCGAGCGTCACGCCATGCAAGATCGAGACATCGTCCTCGATCACCGCCGTCTCACCGACGACAAGGCCGGTGGCGTGGTCGACGAAAATGCCCTTGCCGATGCGGGCGGCGGGATTGATGTCGGTCTGGAACACCGAGGAGGAGCGGCTCTGCAGGTAGAGCGCGAAATCCCGCCGGCCCTGGTTCCACAGCCAGTGCGCCAGCCTGTGCGTCTGGATGGCGTGGAAGCCCTTGAAGTAGAGCACCGGCATGATGAAGCGGTCGCAGGCCGGATCGCGGTCGTAATAGGCCTGGATGTCGACGCGCACCGTGGCGCTCCAATCGGGATTGTCGGCCAGCATGGCGTTGAAGGTCTGACGGATCAGGTCGGAACCGACATCCTGATGGTCGAGGCGCTCGGCGAGGCGGTGGATCACCGCTTCCTCCAGGCTTTCCTGGTTGAGGATGGTCGCATAGAGGAACGCCGCGAGCAGCGGGTCGCGGTTGACCGCTTCCATCGCCTCGTCGCGGATCGAGCGCCAGATCGGATCGACCGGCTGCACAATGCTGGGGCGGGCAATCGTAATGCTGTTCATCGACGGTCTCCGGCCTGCCGGCTCCTTACCGGCCGCACATATAGGCCAGATCATAGCACGGGGGAACTCAATTTTCCTTAGTGCTTTGTCAAATGGATTTGGTTCATCGGAAATCAAGCGGCCATGGAAAACGAACCCTTGCGGCCTGCACGCACTGGCCGCACCGGGTTCCCCCGTGACCTCAATGCCGCCCGCTTAGGTCGGCAGCGGCTTGCCGGCCTGCTCCGCCACCATGTATTCGGCATACCAGTCCGGCCAGTTCTCGTCCCGCTTTCCGCCGGTCCGCTTCTCGTGCTCGCCATGTGCCGTCGCCGCACGCCGCAGCGCGGCGGCAAGCTCCGGGGAAGAGCTGAATGTCGTATCGTGAGCGTCGACGCGCCCGGGCAAACGCTGGGTGATTTCCTGCAGCAGCCAGCCATTGCCGTCCGGGTCGCTGAACGAGGCGAACGAGGAATAGCTGCGTCCCTCCGGATGCCTGCCGCTGAGCGATGGCTGCCCGGGGCCCGCGCGATGATACACTTCGCTCGCCTCGACCCCTCGCGCTACAAGTTCGGCGCGCGCGGCCTCGATATCGGACACGATGAGATAAAGCACCTTTGCCGAGCCGGGCGCCGCCGATGTGATGCCGGTGCCGAAGTGGATCGAGCACGGCGAACCCGGAGGCGTGAACTGCACGACGCGAAACGCGTGGCCGACCGCGAAGTCGGCGTCGAGCCTCCAGCCCAGCCCGCCATAGAAAAGCTTGGCCCGATCGACATCCGAAACAGGAATAGCGACGGCCTCAAGCTTCATGTCGATGGTGGTCATGCCAACCTCCCTGGGTTTGAGTGCCTCGAGAAGGCAGCTTCCCGCCGCGATGCGTTTTGGTCAATCCGGTGACGGTGGGGTTTGCAGGCGAATTGCCCGATGCCATACAGGCTCGACTTGCGTCGCCCCGGCTCCCGGCGTCAAATGTCGGAAGGGTGAAGCAGCATGGAAAACGAAGCCTTGATCGACGAAGCGTTGAGAAACGAGCTCTCATCGCACTATCTGGCACCGGATCGCCACTACCACAGCCTTGCCCATATCGAGGCGATGCTGGCGCTGGCTGGCGAGTACGAAGCCCTGCTCCACGATCCCGTAGCGGTGCACGCAGCGATCTGGTTCCACGACGCCATCTATGACAGCCGGGCCAAGGACAACGAGGCGAAGAGTGCCGCTCTTGCAGAGCAAAAACTTGCCGGCCGCACCGACGCCGCGCGCCTCGGCCGCATCGCCGCGATGATCCTCGCCACCGCGACGCACGAATTGCCAAGCTCGCGCGATGCGGACTTCAGCCGCGACACAGCGCTCTTGCTCGACATGGACCTGGCAATCCTTGGCGCGGCGCCCGGTACTTTCGACACCTATGAGCAGGCGGTACGGCGGGAGTATCAATGGGTCGAGGAGCCGATGTGGCGCGCCGGCCGCGGCGCGGTGCTGAAGAGTTTCCTCGCACGCCCGCATATCTTCCACACCGATGAATTCCGGCAACGGTTCGAGCCCCAGGCCAGGCAAAACCTGGCGCGATCGTTGCAAGCGCTCGGAGGTGTTAGCTAATCCGGGAAGGTCTCTATGCGCTGCGCGTACGGCCTGAAGCCTGCGCGTCTGTAGACAGGCTGCGCATTGGGATGGTCATAGGTGTCGGTGTGCAGCCAAAGCCGTTCGGGCCGATATGACCAGATCGCGCGAAGCGACCGGTCGAGCAGGAACGGCCCGAGCCCGCGGCCCTGGAAGGCGGGCACGAGCCCGAAATGGGTGAGTTCGACGACGGACTGGCCAACGCTGTTGAACTCGCACAGGCCTGCCGCCTCGCTGTCGACGCGCAGGACATGGACATGCGTCGCCGGACTGGCGAGCAGCCGTTCGAGGTCCGCCGCTTTCATGCGCAGCCGCTGATCCCACTGCACGGCTTCGCCGACGGCGCGGTAGAGGCTGAAATAGCTGGCGATATCGAGCGCTTCGCGCTCCACCGTCGCGCCGGCTGTCGGAGCGGAAAAAGCCGCGCCGGACGGCGGCTCGGTCATCTCCATATAGGTGACGAGAAGGTCGACCATGGTCCTGACAGATGCGGTATCAGAGCGGGTTTTCGGCGTAAAACTCCAGCACGCGCTGCTTGAAGCTCTTGTCGCCGACTGCCAGCATGTGGTCGCGGCCCTCGATGTGGAACGCCCGGGCGTTCGGCATCAGCGCCGCCAGTTCGTCCGGTGAGCCGCCGATGTCGTCCTTGGTGCCGACAGCGACCAAGGTCGGCTGCGCGATCCGCGCCATATGGTCTTCGCCAAGCAACTCCCGCGAGGTGGCAATGCAGGCGGCAAGCGCCCGGCGATCGCTGCGCGTCTGGTCGGCGAAGGCGCGAAACGAGCGGCCGCGCGGATGCGTCGTCGTTGCCGGGTCCTCGGCAAGCAGCGCCTCGGCGATCGGATCCCAGTCGCCGACGCCGTCGACCATGCCGATGCCGAGGCCGCCGAACACCAGCGTCGCCACCTTGTCCGGATCGGAAAGCGCCAGGAACGCCGAGATGCGCGCGCCCATAGAATAGCCCATCACATGGGCGCGTTCGATGCCGAGGTGGTCGAGCAGGGCGGCGCCGTCGGAAGCCATTTTTGCCGGCGTGTAGTCGGCCTCGTTGTAACTTTTCGACGACGAGCCGTGGCCGCGATTGTCGAAGGCAATCGCCCGGTAGCCGGCAGCGTTGAGCGTCTTGAACCAGCCTGGCGACACCCAGTTGACATAGTGGCTGGAGGCAAAGCCGTGGATCATCAGCACCGGATCGCCGTGGCCCGATGCCGGCTGGCGATCGAGATAGGCGAGGTCGAAACCGTCATGCGAAAAATACTGCATCGGCAAAGGTCCGGATTGTTCAGTTGGGATCGACGCTCGGCGCATCGCCCTTGTCAGGCGCCGGCTTGGCCGGCCCCGACGCCGTGCCGATGGCCGGATGGCGCAACAGGTCGCCGTCCGCGATACCGTCCTTGGCGGCCGTGCCTGCCTTGAGCTCGAGCACGAAGCGCACCGGTTCGCCGGGCGAGATGATCGCCTCGGACTGCGGCTCGCCTTTCAAGATTGCCCGAATCCTCCCGTCCTGGCCGACGAAGATCAGGTCGAGCGGCATCGGCGTGTTCTTCATCCAGAAAGTCAGGTCCCTGGACTCCTCGAACACGAACAGCATGCCGTGATCGTCGGCCATCTGCTGGCGGAACATCAGGCCCGCCTCGCGCTCGTCGGGCGTGTCGGCGATCTCGATCGAAAAGGAACGCTCGCCCGATTTCGTCACCGCCACCAGCGGCGTCGGGTCGACCGGCAGGATCATGGCCTGGCCGTCCGCCGAAGTCGGCCGCTGCGAATAGAAATAGGCGCCCGCCGCGACGACGATAGCCATCGCGATGCAGATCGCGCCTGCCGTCAGCCAGTTCCTGTGAAGCATGTAAAATCCTGAGCCGGGACGTCGTCCCAAGGTGTGTTGAGATTCAGGTCAGGCCGAGTCCGGAATGGTGGTTTCCGAGAGCCGGAGCGGAGCGTACTTCAGTTACGTCAGCGCCGGAAGCACGGGAAGCCGCCATTTGCAGGCACGGCATCACCTGAATATCAACACAGCTTAGTGCGAGACCGGCAAGGTGCCCATATCGGGATGAATTTCGGCAGCCATAAGGCCTTTGTCGCCGCGGCCGAAGCGAACCAGCACGACCTGGCCGGGCCTGAGCTCGGTAATGCCGTAGCGGCGCAACGTCTCCATGTGGACGAAAATGTCCTCGGTGCCCTCGCCCCGGGTAAGGAAGCCGAATCCCTTGGTGCGGTTGAACCACTTCACCAGCGCCCGCTCGAGCCCGCTCTCCGGCGTCACGGTGACGTGGGTGCGCTGTTCCTGCATCTCGGCCGGATGGACCGCCGTGCTGGCGTCCATGGAAAGAACGCGGAACGCCTGCAGGCCGCGATCGCCCTGCTTGACCAGGCAAACGACGCGCGCGCCTTCCAGCGCGGTCTGGAACCCGTCCTTTCGAAGGCACGTCACATGGAGGAGAATATCACCGGAGACACCATCGTCCGGAAGAATGAAGCCGTAGCCCTTGGCTACGTCGAACCATTTGATTGCGCCGGCGATTTCGACAAGGTCGGCGCCTTCGCCGCCGCTGTCACGCTTCAAGGCGCCCTCAAGGCTTCCGTCCCGCCCCGTAAAAGAGGCCTTTTCCCCCATAAGAATGCCCCCTTTTTTCAACACAACCGCAACTGATTCTTGACATCAGATTAACACTGCGGCTTCCGGTCTGTGCAAGACCTGACGTGCCTTTTTTCACTGTTGAGCAGTGGAATACCTCATTTGTTGTTTGCCGGCATGTCCGCAGCCGGGTGACGATGTCCTAAAATCGGACGCTGCCGCCGCTCCGGCTCTGCTTGACCATCGGATTGCCCTCTTGCCCCGGCGCTCCGGCGATTGCCCTTTGGCCGGGTGGCCCCTATGTTCCGCCGCGACGCAACGCCCCGGAGAAAGATCCCATGCGCTATCTGCACACCATGGTCCGCATCGCCGACATCGATGCCTCGCTCGACTTCTACTGCAACAAGCTCGGTCTGAAGGAAGTGCGCCGCTACGAGAACGAGCAGGGGCGCTACACGCTGATCTTCCTCGCCGCCTCCGAAGACGAACAGAGCGGCGTCACGGAAAAGGCGCCGCTGGTCGAATTGACCTACAATTGGGACCCCGAAGACTACAAGGGCGGCCGCAATTTCGGGCATCTCGCCTACGAGGTCGACGACATCTACGCCACCTGCCAAAATCTGATGGACAAGGGCGTCACCATCAACCGGCCGCCACGGGACGGCAACATGGCCTTCATCCGCTCGCCGGACGGCATTTCGATCGAGCTGCTGCAGAAGGGTCCGGCCAAGGCCAAGGCCGAGCCATGGGCCTCGATGGCGAACACCGGCAGCTGGTAGGCCGGCAACGCCGATGTGATCGGTCGCCTATGGCGTTTTGCGAGACGGCGCCTATCTATGCAGTCATGGCGCCAGCCTCGCGAGGCTGGCGTTTTTCTTGACCCATCGGAGAACCATCCATGCCGACCAGCCGCGCCGATGTCGCCACCGAACATGCCAGCCGCTACCTGCAGCAGCTCTGCAAGCACTGGGCGCACAAATTTCCGGTCGAGTTCGACCCGCACCACGGCGCCATCGATTTGACGTCGCTGGGACGCACGGTCATGGAGGCCGATGCCAAGGCGCTTCACATCGCCGTGGCAGCCGACGACGCCACCTCGCTTGAGCGGCTGGAAACGGTCGTCGCCGACCACATCAAGCGCTTTGCCTTCCGCGAGGAGCTGACCTTCGACTGGCAGAAGGCCGCCTGAGCCGAGGCATCAGGCACTCGCCTTGGTCGCCATCTCCAGCAGCGCCAGCACCGAGCGCCAGTTGCGCGCGGTGCCCGGCACTTTCAAGGTGCGTGGAACGAGATTGGCGAACACCGATTTGCCAAGCCCCTCCGGCGCGTGCAGGTAAAGCACGTCGCGTTTGACTTCGAAGCTTTCCGGGCCGGTGCATTTTTCCGCGAGCCGGGCGATCTCCTCCGCAGTGGGTTCGCGCTCCAGCGCATAGGCATGCAGCTTGGTCGGCTCGCCGGCAACCTCCGGATAGGGGTTTTCCTCCACCAGCCGCTCGAGCCAGCCGGCATCGCGCACCATGATGCGCGAATGGAACCCCCAATTCTTCTCGAAGGCGGCTTCCAATTTGTCGGTCAAGCTGGCCGCACCGCCCTTCCCTGAACGGAACACGACATTGCCGCTCTGCACGTAGCTGGCCACATCGGAAAAGCCGAGGTCCTCGAAGAAGCTCCGCAACTCCGCCATCCTGACGATGCGGTTGCCGCCGACATTGATGCCGGAAAACAGCGCGACGAAAACCGTCCCTTTTCCGCTCATATGATGAACCCGGCCAGCGTCTCGTTGTCGGTGATGTCCTGGTACTGCACGCCCTCGGCGTCGAAATTCGCTTTCAGCAGGTCGAAATTGCGCCGGTCCTTGGTTTCGATGCCGATCAGCACCGAGCCGAAATTGCGAGCCGATTTCTTCAGATATTCGAAGCGGGCGATGTCGTCGTCCGGCCCCAGCATTTCGAGGAAATCGCGCAGCGCTCCCGGCCGCTGCGGAAAGCGGATAATGAAGTATTTCTTCAGCCCCTCGAAGCGCAGCGCCCGCTCCTTGACGTCGGGCAGCCGCTCGAAATCGAAATTGCCGCCCGAAACCACGGCGACGATGGTCTTGCCCCTGATCTCCTTGCGGGAAAAATCCTTGAGCGCATCGATCGCCAGGGCGCCTGCCGGCTCGAGCACCACGCCTTCGACGTTGAGCATCTCGATCATCGTCGCACAGAGCCGGTTCTCCGGGATCAGCCGCACCGCGTCGGTGGCAAATTCCCTAAGATGCCGCAGCGGCTCGCGGCCGATCTCGGCGACCGCGGCGCCGTCGACGAAATTGTCGACTTTGGAGAGCTTGATCCGTTTGCCCGAGGACAGGCTCCCGGTGAGGCT
>NZ_RZOF01000239.1:0-10252 GCF_003998955.1 Mesorhizobium sp. M4B.F.Ca.ET.017.02.2.1
GGGAAGGAAAAGGCGCTGGGGCAGGCGACTTCTGCCGGTGCGAGCGGCGCCGACGCGCTGGTGCGCCTGCGCGGCGAGATCGATTCTCTGCGCGCCGAACTGGTTGGCGTCGACGCCACGCTGGCGCGGTCCTTCCCGCGCTATGCCGACCTTGCCCATCCCAAACCGCTGTCGGTGGCCGACGTGCAGGCCCTGCTCGATGAGGACGAGGGCCTGCTGCTGATGCTTGCCGGGCACGATCACATCTTCGTCTGGGCGATCGGCAAGCATGACACCGCCTGGACCGAAACCGGCTATGGTGCGGAGATCCTTGGCGGCGACATCGCCAGGTTGCGGGCCGAGCTCGATCCGGCGGCGGCCGCGCGCGGCGCCAGGACACTGGTCCCCGGCATGGACAAGCCGCGTGTCGCGCCCTTCGATCGCACGACGGCCAGCATCCTCTATGGCGAGCTGATCCGACCGGTCGAGCCGGCGCTGAAGGCCGCGCGCCACGTCTTCGTCGTCAGTGACGGTCCGCTGGCCGGCCTTCCCTTGTCGGTACTCGTCGCCTCGGCTCCCACCGGTGAAGACACCGACCCGGAGGCGCTGCGCCGGACCGACTGGCTGGCGAGGCACTATGCCTTCACCACCTTGCCGTCCGTCGACAGCCTGGCCGTCATCCGCAAATACCCGCCGCCGCGCGGCGGCAAAAAGCGCATTGCCTTTCGCGGCTTCGGCGCGCCTGTGCTGGGCGGCGAGACGGTCGAGGTCGCTTCCGCCCCTCCCGCAAGTTTCTTTCGCGGCAGCCTCGCCAATGTCGACGCAGTGCGCGACCTGCCGCCGCTGCCTGAGACCGGCCCGGAGTTGCGCAAGCTCGCCGCCATTCTCGGCGCGCCGGAAACGGACCTCTTTGTCGGCGCGAGGGCGAGCGAAACCATCGTCAAGCAGACGGACCTGTCGACGACGGACGTCCTGGCTTTCGCCACTCATGGCCTGCTCTCCGGCGACCTGCGCGGTCTGGCCGAGCCAGCCCTGGTGCTGACCCCGCCGCAAGTCGCCACCGCGCGCGATGACGGCCTGCTGACCGCCTCCGAAGTGGCGGAGCTCAAACTGTCGGCGCAATGGGTCATCCTCTCGGCCTGCAACACCGCCGGCGGTGACGGCCGGCCTGACGCCGAGGGCCTGTCCGGCCTGGCGCGCGCCTTCCTCTACGCCGGCGCGCGGGCGATCCTTGTCTCCCACTGGCCGGTCCGCGACGATGCCGCCGCACGTCTGACCACGCAGACGCTTGCGGCGCTGGGCAGCGGCTCAAGGCTCCGCCGAGCCGAGGCGCTCCGCCTCGCCATGCTCGACATCATGCAGGACAAGGATGATCCCTCGCTTGCGCACCCGTCCGCCTGGGCGCCCTTCGTCCTTGTCGGGGAGGGCGGCTATTGAAGACGGTTCTGCGCTTCATCGCTGCGTCGCTGCTGTCTCTCCAGGCAGGTGTCGCCCTGGCCGACCGCATCGATCCGTTCGCCGTGGCCGAGAAGGCCGCCGAGGCCTACCGCAAGAACGACAGCTACCCCGAAGTGCGCGGCATGTTCAGCGAGGCGCTGCGCGACGCCCGCCGCAGGGGCGAGCTCACGCCCGACTTTGCGATCATCTACGCCATGTATGCCGACACCACCCGCTTCGACGGCAACCCGGCGTTTGCGCTGCAACTGGCGGACGAAGGCCTGTCGCTGCTGCTCGGCGCGCAGCAGCCCGACGCAGACATGAAGAATTCGCTGCTGGTGTCGCGCGCCTATGCGCTGGCCGATCTCGGCCGCTACAAGGAAGCGATCGAGACCGTGACCATCACCGCGCTGTGGATGGGCGAGCGCTTCGGCGAGGCGCAGCGCAAGCAACTGGAGGACCAAGCCCGGTCGTGGGCGAAGAGCGCCACCGGCGCCGATGCCGGGCGGGCTCTGCCGTCGGCTGCCGAACTGGCGCTCGATCTTGCCGGGAAGGCCGACCAGGCGCTGGCTGTCGGCAATACCGAACTCGCTCTGACCCTTGCATCGCGGGCCATGCTGCCGGGCGGTACCGGTCTTGCCGAGGATGATGTCGATTTCCAGAACGCCCACTGCCAGTCGATCTCCGGCACCGCCTATGCTTTCGAGGGGCGCAATGCCCTGGCTGTGGCGGCGCTGCGCCGCGCCGCCGATCTGCTGGTCGCCTCGCCATGGGATGGCCAGTCGAAGCCGAAGCTGCGCGATCTCGCGCTGACCGACGCTGGCTGGCGTCGTTTGACCTGGAGCGTCTTCAGCCGCCTCGCCGCTGCAGCCGTGGCGACCGGCGACCGGCAGGCGGCCGCGGCCGCCATCGACATAGCCGGCGATTTCGCGGCGACGCCGGAACAGCGCTTTGCGCTGCTTTCGCAGCAGGCCGGACTTGCCTTCAGCAGCGGCGATTACCAGCGCGCCGAGGAGACCTTCAGGAAGAGCGAGGCGGATGCGGCCCTGTCGGGCGATGCGGTCAACGCGGCGCTGTCGCGCTTCTATGTCGCGATCGCGGTGCTGGCGCGCGGCGACGGTGCCCCCGACGGGCCCGCGGTGCGCGATCTGCTGCAAGCCGCCACCGCCGCGGCGGACGTCGCGCGGGACGATCCGCAGGTGACCGAATATGTCCTGGCCACGGCGGTTCGCATGATTGTCACCAAGACCAACGGCTATGAAGCCGCCATGCCGCTCGCCCGCCGCGCCTACGACATCTTCAGGCAAAGGCAAACGGCGATGGCCAATTACGACGCCGGCCAGGAGGCTTCGCGCCGCGACGGGCGGCGCTTCCTCGAAATCTTCATCGCCGGCCAGTACGAGACGGGCGCGAAGTAGCAGCGCGGCTCAGCTTGTGGCGTGGCCCGATCGGCTCAATGCGCGAAGATCTGCTCCAGCGAACGGAAGCCCTTGAATTCCAGGGCATTGCCGGAGGGGTCGCGGATGAACAGCGTCGCTTGCTCGCCGGGCTCGCCCTTGAAGCGCACCATCGGGCGCTCCAGCCAGTCTATGTCAGATCGCGCTTCCAGCCTGGCTGCCAGCCGCTCCCATTCGTCCATCAGCAGCACCGCGCCGAAATGCGGAATCGGCACCGCGACACCGTCGACCTTGCCGTCGTGCGCCGCCACTGAGGCCTGCGGCCGCAAATGCGCCGACATTTGGTGGCCGAAGAGATCGAAATCCACCCAACTCGCCGAGGAGCGACCGATGGCACAGCCCAGCACCTCGCCATAGAAAGCGCGGGTTTCATCGAGATCACGCACCGGAAAGGCGAGATGGAAAGGGGTCATGGCGAAGGCTCCTGGCAGTTTGGCGATGCATTGGGCGGTGGTTTCGGCCGGTCCGGGCGCGATTTGGTCGCGGCACTCTGATTGTCCTTCCGCCATTGCACAAGCGGCAGGGGAACAATAGATGGTGCGGCAGCTTCCCAACCACGGCGAAGAAACAGGATCAAGTGCATGACCGACAAGCTCGACGCAGCAAAACTGACCGACCGCGTCGCGGCCCTGGTCGAGGCTGCAAGGCGCGCCGGCGCCGATGCCGCCGACGCTGTCGCGGTGCGTGGTCGCTCGGCGGGCGTTTCGGTGCGGCTGGGCAAGGTCGAGGGCACCGAATCGTCGGAAAGCGAGGATGTCTCGCTGCGCGTCTTCGTCGGCCAGCGGGTGGCGAGCGTTTCGGCGACCTCGGCCTCGGACCCCAGGGCGCTGGCTGAACGCGCCGTCGCCATGGCCAGGGTATCGCCCGAGGATCCCTATCAGGGCCTTGCCGATCCTGCCCTTCTGGCCGGCAAGCCCCGCGACCTCGACCTCTTCGACGCCACCGAGGTTTCGGCCGATGCGTTGAAGGAGGCGGCACTTGCGGCGGAAGCGGCCGCACTCGCCGTCAAGGGCGTCACCAATTCGGCCGGCAGCGGCGCCAGCGCCGGGCTGGGCGGCCTGGTGCTTGCCACCTCGCACGGTTTCGTCGGCCAGTATGTCGCCTCGCGCTTCTCGCGCTCGACCAGTGTCATTGCCGGCGAGGGCACCGGCATGGAGCGCGACTATGAGTTCTCGTCGCGCCAGCATTTCGCCGATCTCGATGCGCCCGAAGAGATCGGCCGCAAGGCCGGCGAGCGCGCCGTGCGCCGCCTCGGCGCTCGCAAGGCGGCGACCGGACCGGTCGACGTCGTGTTCGATCCGCGCGTCGCGCGCGGCATCGCTGGCCATCTCGCCGGCGCCATCAATGGCGCCGCGGTGGCGCGCAAGACCAGTTTCCTGCGCGAGATGATGGGCAAGCAGGTCGTCGCGGCGGCGATCACCGTCACCGACGAGCCGCTGAGGCGCCGCGGCCAGGCCTCGCGCCCCTTTGACGGCGAAGGCGTCGAGGGCGAGAAACTGCTGATGGTGGACAAGGGCGTGCTCAACCACTGGTTCCTGTCGACCTCGGCCGCGCGTGAGCTCGGCCTTGTCACCAACGGACGCGGCTCGCGCAGCGGCTCCTCGGTCTCGCCGTCCTCGACCAATCTCGCCATCGAGCCGGGCGAGCGGACGCCGGAAGACCTCATCAAGTCGCTGAAGCGCGGCTTCTATGTCACTGAAGTCTTTGGCCAGGGCGTCGACATGGTGACCGGCGAATACAGCCGCGGCGCCTCCGGATTCTGGATCGAGAATGGCGAGCTCACCTATCCGGTCGCCGAAGTGACAATTGCCTCCCATCTGAAGACCATGTTCCTCAATATGGTGCCGGCGAGCGACCTCGACCGCAATTTCGGCACCGCGGCGCCGACGCTGCTCATCGAAGGCATAACCCTTGCCGGCGCCTGATCCGACCGTCCTGACCGGGGCCCGCGAGGACCTCGCTCTGCTGCGCGACGCCGCCCGCGAGGCGGGCGCGATCGCCATGCGCTATTTCGGCAACAACCCGAAAGTCTGGATGAAGGGTGGCACTTCGCCGGTCAGCGAGGCCGACCACGCGGCCGACGCCTATCTTCGCCAGACCTTGCTCAAGGCGCGGCCGGGTTACGGCTGGCTATCGGAGGAAACCGCCGACGACCATGCCAGGCTTGCCGCGCACCGCACCTTCGTCGTCGACCCGATCGACGGCACGCGTGGTTTTCTCGATGGCCTGCACTCCTGGTGCGTGAGCGTCGCGGTGGTGGAAAACGGGGTGACGCTTGCCGGCGTCCTCGAATGCCCGGCCAAGCATGAGACCTACTGGGCGCTGCCCGGCGAAGGCGCCTTCCTCAACGGCGAGCGGATTCGCGTGCGCGCGCTGCCGGACAATGTGGATATCGGCGGCCCGAAGCCGCTGGTCGACCTGCTGCCGGAGGCGTGGCAGGGCCGGTTGCACCGCATGCCCTATATTCCATCGCTTGCCTACCGGCTGGCGATGATCGCCGCCGGCAAGCTCGACGCCACCTTCGTCAAGCCCAACGCGCATGACTGGGACATCGCCGCCGCCGACCTCATCCTGCGCGAGGCGGGCGGCGCCTTGCTCGACAGACAAGGCCGGCCGCCGCGCTATGCCGGCGCGGTGATCCACCACGGCGCGCTGGCCGCCGGCAGCGGCGAGCTGCTCGACGTGCTTGCCGGCGTCATCGCCGGGCTGGAAAGTTGAACCATCATCAAAGGTTCCAAAGTCGGCGGCTTTGGTCTAGACCTTTGCAAACTCACGATATGTGAAGGACCGACATGGCCGTGGAAGACGGAAAGAAACAGCTTTTGCACCTGGTATTTGGTGGCGAGTTGAAGAAGCTCGGCGGAACCGAATTCCGCGACCTCGACGGACTCGACATCGTCGGCATCTATCCCGACTACCAGTCCGCGCACTCGGCATGGAAAGCCAAGGCGCAGGCCAGCGTCGACAATGCCCATATGCGCTATTTCGTCGTTCACCTGCACCGGCTGCTCGACCCAGACGTGAAGGCCGCCGGTTGACACCGTTGGAGCATGAAGCGGTGAAGGGGCAGCCCGCCCATACGGTCAGGCGTGGCGGCAAGACGCTCTGGCGCAGGATTCGCGAGCCGCTGGCGCAGTCGCGGTTCGTCAAAAGCTTCATCGCCGGCCTGTTCGCCAATTTTGTCCGTCTGGTTCGCCTGACGAGCCCGCTGGTCAAGGGGTCGACTCAGGTCGCCGGCGGCGCCTACGCGCATCTGGAGCCCGGTATCATCGCGCTCTGGCACGGCCAGCACCTGCTGACGCCCGCCTATTACCCGAAAGGCCGGAAGCTGGTCGCCATGGTCTCGCGCAGCGCGGATGCCGAGCTCAACGCGTTGATGCTTGAGAAGTTCGGCATCGAGGCGGTGCGCGGCTCCGGTGGCCGCGACAGTACGAGGCATCTCGAC
The DNA here is from genome assembly GCF_003998955.1 of Mesorhizobium sp. M4B.F.Ca.ET.017.02.2.1. Classification (NCBI taxonomy): domain Bacteria; kingdom Pseudomonadati; phylum Pseudomonadota; class Alphaproteobacteria; order Hyphomicrobiales; family Phyllobacteriaceae; genus Mesorhizobium; species Mesorhizobium sp. M4B.F.Ca.ET.017.02.2.1. Next base: position 6,319 of record NZ_RZOF01000239.1, read on the forward strand.
AAGGGTGGCGCCAAGGCTTTGATTGCCCTGAAGAAATCGCTCGCCGCCGATAAGAACGTGGCCATGATCGCCGACATTCCGCACGGCACGCCGCGCGACGCCGGGATGGGCGTCGTGCTTCTGGCGCGGCTGTCCGGCCGGCCGATCCTGCCTTCGGCGATCGCCACCAGCCGCCGCAAGGTGCTTGAAAAAAGCTGGGATAAAACCACCATAAACCTGCCTTTCGGCCGCTCAGCGGTTATCGTCGGGCCGCCGGTATTCGTGCCGGCCGATGCAGACGACGCCGAGATGGAACGCAAGCGCCAGGAAGTCACCGACGCGATCAACGCCGCAACTGCCGAGGCCTATCGCCTCGTGGACGGTTCGAAATGAGCGAGCGCTGGGCGCGCGCCATGCTGTCGGCCTACCGCTACGCGGGCGCCGCCGCCTATCCGCTGATCGGCCCCTATGTCGCCTGGCGCACCTCCAGGGGCAAGGAAGATCGCGTGCGCCGGCGCGAGCGCTACGGTGTCGCCGGCCGGCCGCGTCCGGAAGGACCGGTGATCTGGATCCATGCGGCCAGCGTCGGCGAGACCATCGCCGTCGTGCCGCTGGTCAAGAGCATCCTCGACTATGGCGTCAACATCGTGCTCACCACCGGCACGGTCACCTCCGCCCAGGTTGCCGACGAGCGGTTGGGTGACCGCATCATCCATCAATACGTGCCGCTTGACCTGAAGCCCGCCGTCAGCCGCTTCCTCGACCATTGGCGGCCGGACCTGGCGATCATCGCCGAATCGGAGATCTGGCCGATGACCATGCTGGAACTCGGCGCCCGCCGCGTGCCGCAGGTGCTGGTCAACGGCAGGCTGTCCGACCGCTCCTTCTCGTCGTGGAAGAAACGCGCCAACATCGCCGAGGCGCTGTTCGAGAACCTTGCCCACGTAGTTGCCCAGTCGGATGTGGATGGCGAGCGCTTCCGCACGCTCGGCGCCCGGCCTGTGACGGTGTCTGGCAACCTCAAGGTCGATACCGCGCCGCCGCCGGTCGACGAGCGCGCGCTCGCCTCGCTGAAGCGGCAGATCGGCGAACGGCCGACCTGGGCGGCGATCTCGACCCATGACGGCGAGGAGGTGGTGGCGGCTGAGGTGCATGCGACCCTGCACCGGCGCCACCACGGCTTGCTCACCATCATCGTGCCGCGCCACCCCGATCGCGCCGAAGCGCTTTCCGCGCAGATTTCCGCCATGGGCCTGAAGCTCGCCCGCCGCAGCAGGGGCGACAGGATTACGGCCGACACCGACATTCTGCTTGGCGACACGATCGGCGAGATGGGTCTCTACCTGCGGCTGACGGAAATCGCCTTCGTCGGCCGCTCGCTGACCTCCGAGGGCGGCCAGAACCCGCTCGAGCCGGCGATGCTGGAGACGGCGGTGCTCGCCGGCCGCAACGTGCAGAACTTCCGCGAGGCCTATCAGCGCCTGCTCGACAGCGGCGGCGCCAAGCTGGTGCGCGACCGCGACATGCTGGCCGGCGCCGTCAATTTCCTGCTGACCAACGAGGTGGCGCGCCATGAGATGATGGCGGCGGGAGCGGCCACCGTCGACGAGATGCGCGGCGCGCTGGCACGCACGCTGAAGTCGCTGGAGCCCTACATCCAGCCGCTGATCGTCAAGTCGCGCCTGAAGGGCGCAGACGGGAGGTAGCGTGACCTCCGAAGCACCGCCCTTCTGGTGGGAAAAACCGGACTGGCGCGTTCTGGCGCTGTCGCCGCTGTCGGCGGCCTATGCGGTCGTCGCCGGCCGCCGCATGCGGCGGGCACCGCGCGAAAAGGTCGAGGCGCCGGTGCTGTGCGTCGGCAACTTCACCGTCGGCGGCACCGGTAAGACGCCTGTGGCGATCGCGCTCGCGAGGCAAGCCAAGCGCATGCAGCTCAATCCCGGCTTCCTGTCGCGCGGTCACGGCGGCTCCTTCGGTGAGCCGCACATCGTCGATGCGCATCACGACGCCGCCAAGCATGTCGGCGACGAGCCGCTGCTTTTGGCCGAGCATGCGCCGGTGGCGGTGACGCCGAACCGTGCCGCCGGCGCCAGGCTGCTGAAGCAAAAGCTCGGCTGCGACTTCCTCATCATGGACGACGGCTTCCAGAGCGCGCGCCTCCATATCGACTTCGCGCTGGTGGTCGTCGACGCGCGCTACGGCATCGGCAACGGCCGCGTCATCCCGGGCGGACCGCTGAGAGCAAACATCGTCGACCAGCTGGTCTTCACCAGCGCGCTGCTCAAGATGGGCGAGGGGACGGCCGCCGACGCGGTGGTGCGCCAGGCGGCGCGCGCCGGCCGGCCGATCTTCGAGGCGCATACCGAGCCTCGCGCCCGCAAGCGCTTCGCCGGCAAGCGCTTTCTCGCTTTCGCCGGTATCGGCCATCCCGACAAGTTCTTCCGCACGCTGAGCGAGGCCGGCGGCGAGGTCGTGCTCGCCAAATCCTTCCCCGACCATCATTTCTACGCCGAGGACGAACTTGCCGAACTGGCGGCGACCGCCAAGCGCGATGGGCTTCGCCTGGCGACCACCGCCAAGGACGCCGCCCGGCTGCGCCATGGCGCGTCGCAAGAGTTCCTGGAGCAGCTCGACGTACTGGAGATCGACGCCGTCTTCGAGCTCGACCATGCGCCCGAACGCATCATCGACGAGACGCTGGATGCCTGGCGGCAGCGCAAGCTGCGGGGATGATAAGACCTACTTTCGGCTGCGCAGCTCCGGGTGCATCTCGATCTCGCGGCGCAGCGAGGCGGTGGCGTTCACGTAGGGCTCCTGCCGGGCGACGCTCCAGTATTTGAGCTCATCCAGCGGAATGCTCTCGCCCGTCACCGCACAGCGCACGAATGCGCCTGGGCTGGTGACCTGAAAGTCGCCGTCGAGATAGCGGATGCGGGCTTCCTTGCCGCCCGGGCCTTCAAAACGGTTCATCATGAAATGACGCTTGGGTTCATGAGATTCAATCGCCACAAATCGCAGGCAAGGTCAAGCTTGACGCAATGCTCGTGGAGTATCGCTCGATCAGCATAATGGTTGATGGGAACCGGCATGGACATTTCCTCCACCCGCCTGACACTGAAGGAGGCGCTCACGCCGCAGCCGGTGCCAACGGCCAAGGCCGATCCGGCGACCGCGGCGCTGGTCAAGGCGCTTGTCCAACCGCCGGCGCCGTCGGCCGCGACTTCGGCCCAGTTCGCCGCCCAGGCTTTCAACGGCTCGTTGCCGAGGCCGCCCGCCCACGCGACTCAACGCCTGTCTTCCGACCAGATCGAGGATGCCTACAGGGCGGTCATGGAACCGGAAGCGGATCGTGCCTCGGCGGGCGTTCGGCCAGGCAGGCCGGCGGCGGAAGCCGAACAGGCTTCGCGCGGCCCGACCTCGCCTCAGACGGCGATAGCCGACAGCATGACGAGGGCTGCGGCGGCACCGACATTGCCTGTGTCCACGATCGCGGTTTCCTCTTCAGTGCTGGTTGCTGCCAATTCCAACGCGCCCAGGCCACCCGGCGCGGCCGCCCGACCGGGTAGCGCTCGATCGTCGCAACCCAGCCAGCCGCCGCTGTGGATGATGTCGATCTTAACGGCGCTGCTCTCGGCGACGATCACCACCATCGCGCTGTTGCTGCTTCGCTGACCAGGTCTGACCGGCTCTACGCGTCGTCCTGCAGGAAGGCTTCGAGTTTTTCAGTCGCAAGGCCTGCCTGTGCCGCAATGCGCCGCGCAAGGTCTGCCGCGGCGGCGCGCGGGCGACCGACGGGCCGGTCGAGCCAGTAGGACACCGGATTGAGCGCGGTGCGGTCATCGACGGCGACGATCCGGCCCGTCTTGAGTTGCGCCTGCGTCAGTGGCGGCCGCGCCAGCGCGATGCCCAACCCGTGCGCCGCAGCGTCGAGCACCAGATTGTAATCTTCGAAGCG
>NZ_RZOF01000023.1:0-34434 GCF_003998955.1 Mesorhizobium sp. M4B.F.Ca.ET.017.02.2.1
ATGGTCAGGACCTGGCGTTTCTCGATCGCGCGCTCGATCAGGTCGATCGCCTCGCGCGCGGCATCGCTCACCACCCACATCGGCGTGTGGATCTCGGTGCGGGCGATGCGGTCCTTCTCGGTATCGGGCAGCACGGCGCCGATCTTGACCAGCGCCTCGTCGGCGGCCCGCGCCATGGCGGCGCCGCCAAAGGCGCGCACCATGCGGGCGCCGGCGACCAGCGCCACGATCTCGTCACGCGTGAACATCAGCGGCGGAAGGTCGAAACCCTCCCTCATCATGTAGCCGACGCCCGCCTCGCCGTCGATCGGCACGCCAGTCGACTGCAGGTCGGCGATGTCGCGATAGATCGTGCGCTCGGAAACCTCGAGCCACGCACCCAGCTTCTGGGCGGTGACCAGACGGCCGCCGCGCAAATGCTGCACGATCTGGAAGAGCCTGTCGGCACGACGCATCGTATGGTTCCTCGATGTTGTTTCTATGCATGTCGTGGCCCCAAAACCGGTTCCCACTTCTGGGCGACATGCACGTTGTTGCTATGCATGTCGTGGTTCCCAAAACCGGTTCCCACCTTTGGGCGACATGCACGTTGTTTCTATGCATGTCGTGGTTCCCAAAACCGGTTCCCACTTTTGGGCGACATGCACTATGGCTTCAGCCCTTCGCGCTTGCGCTGCACGGCGACGAACTCCGTGCCGAAGGACAGTTCCTCGTTGTCGGCGTCCTGGCGTCCAGCACCCGCCAGAACGGCGCGATCTCGCTCAGCGCCATGCCGTGCTCGAGATCCTCGCCGGCCGCCTCGGCCACGGTGCGCAAATGATAGCCGATGGCGACCGGGCATGTCACTTCAGCCCCGTGCTCGATGGCCAGCGCGGTGCGCAGCGCGCGGACGTCCATCTCGACGCCTTCCGGGATCGAACGGATGAAATCATCGACCTGGCGCGCTGTCGGCACCAGCATCGGCTGGCCTTCGACGACGTCGGCAAAGCTCCGCGGCGACGGCTTGATGCCATTGACGCCCGGCGTGTTCAGCCTGTCGTTCCAGCTCTTCACCATGCGAAGTTCACTCTCTACTCCTGCCACACCATGACACGACCCTCCTGACAGCATACTGTCAGGAGGGTTCAGCATATTCGCCGACGCGTCTAGATCTGGGCACCGCGGTGTCCGCATCCAAGCGCGGCACGCAAAAAAAGCTCATTGGTCGATGTGGCGGCCGTTGGCGTACATATCCGGCCAGCCGATGTCCTTGCGAATGTCCGCCGGCAAGCCATTCATGAAACGCTGGGTGCGGATCTCGTTGCGCATCGTGCGGATCTTGCCGACATAGTGCTGCACACCGCGCAGTATCTGGTAACCGGTCATGGCTAGTCTCCTCTTCTTTGATGAGGACACTATCGCACACCCCTGCTGACAGCAGTCTGTCAGGAGGATGGCAGCCTTTCGAAGGAGATTGCGGTCAGTCTGGCTGGCACGCGGAGAAGCGGCTGTCCTGCCCGGTTCCGCCCGGCTTCAAAGCAACGACGCCGGCTTTGACAGCTGGCCGCGATGCTGCTCAAAAGCGGCATGTCGAAACTCCTCGCGCTCGTCATCATTGGCATCATGGTCATCCAGCTGATCAAGCCGCTCGGCTGGCCGGGGCTGAAGCGGCGCAGCGATTTCTGGAAGCTGGCGCTGCTTGCCATGGCGGCGATTTCGCTCACCGCCGTGCTGGGGCACTGGGGCTAGAGCCGCGACGTCACCCCATCGGCTGCCTACGCCGAGGGCTGCTCGCCCAGAACAGGGGCGAGCAAATGCTCCGCCCAGGCGCGGTAGCCGGCTTCCGAGGCATGGAATCCGTCGACGGCAAAGCCGGCCTGCGGATCGAGGATCGGCAGCCGCGACGCAGGCACCGCGCCGCGCTCCAGGCAGAGGCGCTTGCCCATCCGGTTCATCTCGGCAGCCCTGATCTCGAGGATCCTGCCAAGCAGGGAGGGCATCGCCGGCGCCCGGGTGAACTCCAGCACCGGCGACCACACCACGCGCGCCTCCGGCCATTTGGCGCGCAGCGCGTAAAGCAGGCCGCCGAACTCCTTCTTGAAGCGTGGCACCGAGTGGAAGTTCTTGGTGTCGTTGGTGCCGATGGCGAGCACGATATGCGTCCACGGATCGGCCGACAAATTGGGCAGGACATGGTCGCGCACCTGGCCGGAAGTCGCCGAATTGAAGCCGGCCGCCCGCCAGCGCACGGCGCTGCCCGTTCGCTCTGAAATCAGGATGGCAAGCTGCGCCGCGAGCCCGTTCTCGGAATGGCCGATGCCGACCGAGGCGGCGGAGGAATCGCCCAGCACCAGCAGCGTGATCGGCGGCGCCTTGCCCGGCATCTCATGCATGACCGGACCGCGCGCCGGCAGCATGCGGCTGGTGCGACGGCGCACGCCGAGCCCCTGCCAGACGTAGACGGGAAAGGCGAGCCAGGTGAGGAGGGCGAGCAGGCGCTGCATGGCTCATGCCCTTAGCGCATATTGTTGTGCGGGTGAACGATCTAACTAAAGCGCGTCGCGCCTGAACGGCCTCATGCGACGCGCTTTAGCTCTTTGTTTTATGCATGTCGTTTCCCAAAACCGGGGCCACTTTTGGGCGACATGCATTAGCCGCCGGTTCAGTCGCAACAGGCCGGCGGCGGCTCGGATACGTCCCCGTACTCGTCATGCAGCCGTACCCAGTCCATCAGGCCACCATAGGGGCCGGTCTCGTTGCGGCCCTTCGGCGTCATGTCGAGATAGTGATAGGCGCCGATCAGTGGATCGCCACCGCGGGCGCGCGACGTGAAGGTGAGGAAGATGTCGCCGGCCCCGTCGCGGTAGAACACGCTGACGCCGGGCAGGTCCTTCGACGTGCGCGCGCGCCTTTCGAAGTTGTAGGTGGTGTCGCCGGCGGCGATCTGCTTGTCGGTGAAGGAAACCTGCATGTCGAAGTTGAAGTCGGACGCATAGGACGACACCCAGTCGAACCGCCAGCCCATGCGCTGCTTGTAGGGCGACAGCTCGGCCAGCGGCGCGCGCGCCACCACGACCAGCGACACGTCGTGGTGCTGAAGATGCAGATTGGCGCCGTCTATATGGTCGGCAAGGAACGAGCAGCCCTCGCAGCGATGGTTCGAACCGGGCGCCAGCATGAAGTGATAGACGATCAGCTGGCTGTTTTCGCCAAAGAGCCCGGCCAGCCGCTTCGGGCCTTGCTCGCTCTCGAAGACGTAGTCCTTGCGGATCTTCAGCCAGGGCAATTCGCGCCGTTCGGCGGCGATCTTGTCGCGCAGCCGCGTCAGTTCCTTCTCGCGATCGAGGTGCCTTTTGTGCGCCTCGAACCAGTCTTCCCGCGAAACGACGGCATTGCGATGCATGACGATCTCCTGTCCTCTCCTGCCAAGGACGTTCGATATCGGCGCGATCCGACATGGCCGACGCGCTTTTCCGCGCAGTCCCAGAAGTGGGGATGCCGCCGCGAAAAACAAAACCCGGGCGGTGAGCCCGGGTTTTGCGTCGCGTCTGAAGAAACGTGTCAGGCGGCCTTTTCCAGCGCCTGCTGCCATTTGCCGAGCGCCGCCAGATGGTTCATGTGGGCGCGATGGACAAAGGCGGCCTGGCCGGCGGCGACGTTCGATGCCTTGCCGCTCCAGGCCTTCTGCGCGGCGGCCTGCAGGGCACGGCCGTAGGAGAAGGTCAGCTTCCACGGATGCGGGCCGATGGCGTTGATGGCATTGAGGTTGGCGGTCGCCTCCTCGTCCGATTGGCCGCCGGAGAGGAAGGCAATGCCCGCAACCGCCGCCGGCACCGTCTCGCGGAACAGTTTGATCGTCTTTTCCGCGACGATCTCGGGACTGTCCAACTTGCCCGATTTCTTGCCCGATATGACCATGTTCGGCTTCAGGATGGTGCCTTCGAGCACGACGCGCGCGGCATAGAGCTCGTCATAGAGCTTGAGCAGCGTCGCCTTGCTGATCTCGTAGCAGGTGTCGATGCCGTGGGCGCCGTCCATCAGCACTTCCGGCTCGACGATTGGCACGATGCCCGCCTCCTGGCAGAGCGCGGCATAGCGGGCGAGCGCATGCGCGTTCGAACCGATCGACGTTGTCGACGGTACGCCCTTGGCGATGTCGATATCGATCACCGCGCGCCATTTGGCGAAGCGGGCGCCGAGCTTGTAGTAGTCGGCAAGCCGCTCACGCAGGCCGTCGAGGCCCTCGGTGACGGTGTCGCCGGGAAAGCCGGCCAGCGGCTTGGCGCCGGCATCGACCTTGATGCCAGGGATGGCGCCTGACGCCTTGATGATGTCGACCAGCGGCGTGCCGTCGGCGGCCTTCTGGCGGATGGTCTCGTCATAGAGGATGACACCGGAAATGTAGCGCGTCATCGCGTCCTTGGCGCGGAACATCATCTCGCGATAGTCGCGGCGGCTGTCGGCCGTCGATTCGACGCCGATCACGTCGAAGCGCTTCTTGATGGTGCCGGAGCTTTCATCGGCGGCCAACAGGCCCTTGCCGTCGGCCACGATCGCGGCGGCAATGTCTTCGAGACGTTCGCTCATTGTGCTTCCTCCTGACAGTGGTTTTCCGCGGTTCACGGAACTCTACCGCCAAAGGAATGATGCCGGAAAGCGCGAAATCGATTGAAAGTCGCGCCGCGGGGCCGGCTCGCCGAGTCTTGATCGGGTCAATCGCTCCGGTCGCATTTCCGCAACGCCAAGCATCGCCGCCTGGCTGCAAATGCTTTGCTCCACCCAATTCCGAACGGAAAACCGCTGCGCGGTTTTCCTGGAATTGCTTCAGCGCTTCAGCACCTCGACGCCGGGCAGCGGCTTGCCTTCCATCCACTCAAGGAAGGCGCCGCCGGCGGTCGAGACATAGGTGAAGTCGTCGGCGACGCCGGCGTGGTTGAGCGCGGCCACCGTGTCGCCGCCGCCGGCCACCGAGACCAGCTTGCCTGCCTTGGTGCGTTCGGCGGCGTGCCTTGCCGCCGCCACCGTGGCGCGGTCGAAAGGTTCGATCTCGAAGGCGCCGAGCGGGCCGTTCCAGACCAGCGTGGCGGCGCGGTCGATCCAGTCGCCGACGGCCTTCACGGTCTTTTCGCCGACGTCGAGGATCATGCCGTCGGCCGGCACGTCCGATATGGCGACGGTCTCGCTGGCGGCCCCGGCCTTGAACTCCTTCGCCACGACGCCGTCGCCCGGCAGGATGATGGCGCAGCCGGCTTCGGCCGCCTCGATCATGATCTGCTTGGCAGTGGCGGCAAGATCATGCTCGCAGAGCGACTTGCCGACGGCGGTGCCGCGCGCGGCCAGGAAGGTGTTGGCCATGCCGCCCCCGATGACCAGCGCGTCGACCTTCTTCACCAGGTTCATCAAGAGGTCGATCTTGGTCGAGACCTTGGCGCCGCCGACGATGGCGACGACCGGGCGGACGGGATTGCCGAGGCCCTTTTCCAGCGCGTCGAGCTCGGCCTGCATGGTGCGGCCGGCGAAGGCCGGCAACAGATGCGCCAGGCCTTCAGTCGAGGAATGGGCACGGTGCGCGGCGGAAAAGGCGTCGTTGACGAAGATGTCGCCGTTGGCGGCGAGCTTCTCGGTGAAGGCCGGGTCGTTCTTCTCCTCGGCCTTGTAGAAGCGTGTGTTTTCCAAAAGCAGCACATCGCCCTTGTCCATGGCGGCGACGGCGCTGCCCGCTACGTCGCCGATGCAGTCGGCGGCGAAGCCGACGGGCCGGCCGAGCACGTGCGCCGTGGCGCCGGCGATCGGCTCCAGCGAGAATTCGGGCGTGGGTCCGTCCTTGGGACGGCCGAAATGGGCAAGCAGGATGACCTTGGCGCCCTTGCCGGACAGTTCGGCGATGGTCGGCGCGATGCGCTCGATGCGGGTGACGTCGGTGACCTTGCCGTCGGCGACGGGAACATTGAGGTCGACGCGCACCAGCACGCGCTTGCCGGAGATGTTGCCGATGTCGTCCAGTGTCTTGAAGCCGGCCATGCTGGTCCCTTTCCTCGAAAATCGCGGGGACCTTACCCGCCAACGGCGACGATGCAAGGCCCGCGTTGAAGCGCGCGCGCAAAAATGATGTAGGCGCGTAAGATCAGCTTTCGCTTGTTGCCTTTTGCGCTGTCGGCTCGGGCGTCGCGGGCTGTTCGGGCGGCGCTTCGACGGCAGGCGCCTGCGCCGGCTTGCGCCAGCCGCGGACGAAGGCGGCGATGCGGTCGCGGATCTCGCCGGCGCTCAGGAACACCGGTACGCGCGCCACCGGCGCGGTCGGCTCGAAGGACAGGCCGAGGCCGATGATCCGCCCCTTGTCGTCGACGTCGCGCACGATGAGCTCGATCGGTCCGATCAGCACCCGGTCGGCATATTCGGGATGGCCGCCGAGCCGCTCCGTCACCAGGGCGCCGACGGTCAGCTTGCGCTCGGCCTCGGTCAGGCCCGGCCCATAGGCGGCCTCCAATTCCTCGGCCAAGCGCGTCGGATCGAGCGCGAAGGCGCCGAAGAAATCCGCGTCCTCCGGATCGACCACGGCGCGGCTGGCGAACAGCTTGTCGAGCAGGCGCGGATAACGATCCGGCACGAAGATATAGACCTGGTCGCCGGCGGCCAGCCGGCCCATGTCCTGGAATCGCATCGAGCGGCCGTCGCGCAGCACCAGCGAGGGCCGCGCCCAGCGCGGGATGCGCTCGCCGCGCGCCACCGGGCTGCCCGGCGCCACGCGATAGGCGAGCAGCTCGTGATGGGCCGAGCCCGGCAGTTCGAGCTCGACCTTGTCGAGCGGCCCGAGCCTCGCCGGCACGATGAGGCCGAGGCGGCGCGCCAGCGGCCCGACGGTCCAGCCCTGCACGACCAGCGATACCAGCACGATGATGAAGGCGGTGTTGAAGATGACGCGGCCGTTTTCCAGGCCACCGAGCAGTGGCGTGATGGCAAGCAGGATGGAGACCGCGCCGCGCAGTCCGACCCAGGAGACGAAAGCCACCTCGGGCCGCGGCAGGCGGAACGGGACAAGGCAAAGCCAGACGGCGACCGGCCGCGCCACGAAGATCAGGAACAGGCCGAGCAGGACCGCCGGCACCAGGATCGCCGGAAACTGCGAGGGCGTGGCGAACAGGCCGAGGATCAGGAACATGATGATCTGCGCCAGCCATGACATGCCGTCCTGGAAGCGCTTGAGGATGGTGACGGCGCGGATGTCGGAATTGCCCGCTATCAGGCCGGCGAGGTAGACCGCCAGGAAGCCGGAGCCGCCAATGGCGCCGGCGGCTGCGAACACCATCAGCGACAGCGTCAGCACGAAGATCGGCAGCAGGCCGTGGTCGAGGTTCAGCCGCTCGACAAGGCGCACGATCGCGAGGCCGCCGAGAATGCCGACGACGGCGCCGACACCCATGTTGAGCAGGAAGCCGAGCGCGAGGTTGGTGACCAGCACATTGGCCTCGGGATTGGCGTGGGCGGCGATGATCTCGACCAGGGTGATGGTGAGGAAGATGGCGATCGGGTCATTGGTGCCGGATTCCACCTCGAGCGTCGCGCGCACGCGCTCGCGCAAATTGATCTCGCCGGCGCGCAGCAGAAAGAACACCGCAGCCGCATCGGTCGAGGCGACGGCGGCGCCGAGCAGGAAGGATTCCAGCCAGGTGAGGTCGAGCAGGTAATAGGCGGCGGCGCCGAACAGGCCGGTGGTCAGGATGACGCCGACGGTCGCCAGCGACAGCGCCGGCCCGGCTGCCTGGCGCAGCGCATTGAGCGGCGTGCCGAAACCGGAATCGAACAGGATGACGGCCAGCGCCAGTGAGCCGGCAAAATAGGCCAGCCTTGCGTTGTCGAATTCGATGCCGAGGCCGTCGGTTCCGGTCGCCAGACCGATGCAGAGGAAGAGAAGCAGGAGGGGAGCGCCGAAGCGAAAGGCGATCAGGCTCGAAAACGCGGCGGCAACGACAAGGGCGGTGCCGACCAGCGTTACAAGATAGATCGCATGCTCCATCCGGAATTGCCCCTCAAATCCGCCTCCCTCCCCGCTTTACGGCAGAGTGGGGCGAAGACATGACCAGTGCAAGGCGGCAGCGTGGTTTTTTGCTCCTATGGGGCTGATTTCCGGAGCTTTTGCCGCTTGGGGCGCCAGCCCGGCCCGCAAACGAAAAACGCCCGGCCGAAGCCGGGCGTCTGGTCTGGAAAGATCGAAGTCCGCCGCGATCAGGCGATGGTCTTGCCGAAGGCGACCGCGGTGTCGCCCATGCGGTTGGAGAAGCCCCATTCATTGTCGTACCAGGAGAGCGCCGACACGAAGTTGCCGTCCATGACCTTGGTCTGGTCGAGGGCGACGATCGAGGAATGCGGATCGTGGTTGAAGTCGATCGAGACATTCGGGTGATGGGTAACGGCGAGCACGCCCTTCAGCTTGCCCTTGGAGGCGGCGATCACCGCTTCGTTGATCTCCTGCGCGGTGGTCGAGCGCTTGGCGATGAACTTGAAGTCGACGACCGAGACGTTCGGGGTCGGCACGCGGATCGAGATGCCGTCGAGCTTGCCCTTGAGGTCGGGCAGCACCAGGCCGATCGCCTTGGCTGCACCGGTCGAGGTCGGGATCTGCGACAGCGCCGCCGCGCGGGCGCGGTAGAGGTCCTTGTGCATCGTGTCCAGCGTCGGCTGGTCGCCGGTGTAGGAGTGGATCGTCGTCATCATGCCCTTCTCGATGCCGACGGTCTCGTGCAGCACGGCGGCGAGCGGCGCCAGGCAGTTGGTGGTGCAGGACGCGTTCGAGATGACGATGTGGTCCTTGGTCAGCTTGTCGTGGTTGATGCCGTAGACGACGGTGAGGTCGGCGCCTTCGGCCGGCGCCGAGACGATGACACGCTTGGCGCCGGCGGTGAGATGCGCCGCCGCCTTGTCGCGGGCGGTGAAGATGCCGGTGCACTCGAGCGCGATGTCGACGCCGAGTTCCTTCCACGGCAGCTGGGTCGGGTCCTTGATGGCGGTGACCTTGAACTTCTCCGAGCCGACCGAGATCTGATCGCCGTCGACCGTCACTTCATGCGGGAAGCGGCCATGCACGCTGTCGTAGCGCAAGAGATGCGCATTGGTCTCGACCGGGCCGAGGTCGTTGACGGCGACGACGTCGATGTCCTTGCGGCCGGATTCATGGATGGCTCGCAGGATGTTGCGGCCGATACGGCCGAATCCGTTGATGGCAACTCTGACGGTCATGTTTCTCTCCCTGGGAGCTGGAAGGCGATTGGGTCCGCAGCTTCATAGCGGCGGACGGGCGAAGAATCCAGCCTTGGAAGGCTTGGATTTAAATCGATTAGGTTGGGCCAGCCCGCCAAGGCGGCCATGCTTGGTTTTGACGGGCTCGCTTGGCTCAACCCTTACTTGCCGTGCAGGCGGGCTTCCGCCGCTTTCGCCGCCGCTTCGGCGGTGATGCCGAAATGCGGATAGAGCTGCTCGATGGTGCCCGAGGCACCGAAGCCGGTCATGCCGACAAAGATGCCATCGCTGCCGATAATATGGTCCCAGCCCTGGCGGATGCCGGCTTCGATTGCGACCTTCACCTTCGCATTGCCGATCGTCTTCCTGCGGTAGTCGTCGCTCTGCTGGTCGAACAGTTCGAAGCAGGGCACCGAGACGACGCGGGTCGGGTGGCCGTGCTGCTGCAGCAACTCACGCGCGCCGAGCGCGACCTCGACCTCGGAGCCGGTGGCGAAGATGGTCACCGCCGCCTCGCCGTTCGCCGCGGCGAGCTCATAGGCGCCGGACGCGCTGAGGTTCTTCTCGCTGTGCTCGGTGCGAACGGTCGGCAGGTTCTGGCGGGTCAGCGCCAGCGTCGACGGCGTCTTTTCGGATTCGAGCGCCAGCTGCCAGCACTCCGCCGTCTCGACCGCGTCGGCCGGGCGGAAGACGTTGTGGTTGGGGATGGCGCGAAGCGCTGCCACATGCTCGACCGGCTGGTGCGTCGGACCGTCCTCGCCGAGGCCGATCGAGTCATGGGTCATGACGAAGATCGAGCGGATGCCCATCAGCGAGGCCAGCCGCATCGACGGACGGGCATAGTCGGAGAAGCACAGGAACGTGCCGCCATAGGCGATCAGGCCGCCATGCAGCGTCAGGCCGTTGATCGCTGCCGCCATGCCATGCTCGCGGATGCCGTAGTGGACATAGCGCTGGCCATAGTCGTCAGGGGTGATGTTCTTGGTCTGGCTGGTCTTGGTGTTGTTGGAGCCGGTCAGGTCGGCCGAGCCGCCGATGGTTTCCGGCACCGCGCCGTTGATGACTTCCAGCGCCATTTCCGAGGACTTGCGGGTGGCGACCTTGGGCTTGTCGGCCGAGAGCTTCTTCTTGTAGTCGGCGATCACGCTGTCGAAGTTCGACGGCAGCTTGCCGGAGATGCGGCGCTCGAACTCGCCCTTCAGCGTGGCGTCGGCCTTGGCGAGACGGCCTTCCCAGTCGGCGCGGACCTTGGCGCCGGCCTGGCCGGCGGCGCGCCAGGCGTCGAGGATGTCGGCGGGAACCTCGAAGGGCGGCGAATCCCAGCCGAAGAATTTGCGCGCGCCGGCGATTTCCTCGGCGCCGAGCGGCGAGCCGTGCGCCTTGTTGGTGCCGGCCTTGGTCGGGGCGCCGAAACCGATGGTGGTCTTGCAGGCGATCATCGTCGGCTTGTCGGAGTGGCGCGCCGCCTCGATGGCGTAGGCGATGGCTTCCGGATCGAAGCCGTCGATGTGGGTAGCGTTCCAGCCGGAGGCCTGGAAGCGGGCGACCTGGTCGGTGTTGTCGGCGAGCGACACCGGGCCGTCGATCGAGATGTTGTTGTTGTCCCACAGCACGATCAGCTTGTTGAGCTTGAGATGCCCGGCGAGCGCGATGGCCTCCTGGGAGACGCCCTCCATCAGGCAGCCGTCGCCGGCCAGAACATAGGTGTAGTGGTCGACGAGGTCCTTGCCGAAGGCGGCGTTCATGATGCGCTCGCCGAGCGCGAAGCCGACCGAGTTGGCGAGACCCTGGCCGAGCGGCCCAGTTGTAGTCTCGATGCCGGCGGCATGGCCGTATTCTGGATGACCGGCGGTCTTCGATCCGAGTTGGCGGAAATTCTTGATCTGGTCGAGGGTCATGTCCTCGTAACCGGTCAGATAGAGCAGCGAGTAGAGCAGCATCGAGCCGTGGCCGGCCGACAGGATGAAGCGGTCGCGGTCGGCCCAGTGCGGGGCCTTGGCGTCGAATTTCAGGAAGCGGGTGAACAGCACCGTGGCGATGTCGGCGCAGCCCATGGGCAGGCCCGGGTGGCCGGAATTGGCCTTCTCGACGGCGTCCATGGAAAGGAAACGGATCGCATTGGCCATCCGGTCATGTTGTTCACGCGAGGTCATGCTTCCTCCGGGGTGGGGGTTTGAGGCCCTGGGACAGGCCTGGAAAGGGTGCGCGACACATAGCAGGCGCGGCCCTTGAGTCAACAAATCGGTGCGTTTTTGCCGGGCTTGTGATGGCCCCGGCAGACCTACATTAGCGTTAGCGGGGGACAGTCGCGAGAGCTTTATTGACGTTGCCTTCACACGGCGCCTAATGTTTCCTGGATAACGCGTTCTGAACACGAACGATTCGGTGATGGGCAGGGTGCAGGACGAGCCATGACCGGGGAAACGACGCTCAAGGAAGTCATCGCCAGGCTTGGCAAAGCCATCGAAGGCCTGGAAAACGCCGTCGCGGCCAAGCTCGAGCACGAGCGCGACTATTCGGAGGCCGAGGCGGAGGTGCAGCGCATGAACGCCGACCGCTCAAGGCTGGCGCAGGAACTCGACAATTCCGAAGCGCGCGCCGAGCGGCTGGAAGACGCCAACAAGGAAGTATCGCGCAGGCTGGTGACCGCCATGGAAACCATCCGCGCGGTGTTGGACAGGTAGGCCAATGGCACAGGTCACGGTTTCCATCGACGGCAAGCAGTACCGCATGGCTTGCGACGAGGGCCAGGAAGAGCACCTGATCGACTTGGCCGAGCGCTTCGACCGCTATGTCGCGCATCTCAAGGACTCGTTCGGCGAGATCGGCGACCAGCGGCTGACGGTGATGGCCGGCATCATGGTCATGGACGAGCTTTCGGAGCTGCAGAAGCGCGTCAAGGGCATGGAAAGCGAAGTGCTGACGCTGCGCAAGACGCGCGACGACGCGCTGGCCAAGGCCGGCAAGAGCGACGGCGTGCTGACCGACGCGCTGGGCGCGCTGGCCCAGCGCATGGAAGACCTGGCGACGACGCTGGCGGTCAAGAAGGCCTGAGCCCGAGGCGGCAGAAATTCCTGCCGGATTTGCCGAGAAAAGATGAAAATTTTTCATCGCCGGCGCCATTCCCGGCGGCCTGCGCCGTATGAAGCCTGCCTTGGGAGTGGTAGAGATTGCGAGCGGTGCCGGCGCGGCATGCCGGCGGCAGTCAAAGGGTAGGGACATGTCATGAGTCTTCGGATCAACGATATCGCGCCGGACTTCACGGCCGAAACCACGCAAGGGACGATCAGCTTCCATCAATGGATCGGCGATGGCTGGGCGGTGCTGTTCAGCCACCCGAAGAACTTCACCCCGGTCTGCACGACCGAGCTCGGCACCATGGCCGGGCTGGAGGGTGAGTTCAAAAAGCGCAACGTCAAGATCATCGGCATTTCCGTCGACCCGGTCGCCAGCCACGACAAGTGGCAGGCCGACATCAAGACGGCGACCGGCCAAGAGGTGAAATATCCGCTGATCGGCGACAAGGACCTCGCGGTCGCCAAGCTCTACGAGATGCTGCCGGCCGGCGCCGGCGAGAGCTCGGAAGGCCGCACGCCGGCCGACAACGCCACGGTGCGTTCGGTCTATGTCATCGGGCCGGACAAGAAGATCAAGCTGGTGCTGACCTATCCGATGACCACGGGCCGCAACTTCGACGAGATCCTGCGCGTCATCGATTCCATCCAGCTGACGGCCAAGCACCAGGTGGCGACGCCGGCGAACTGGAAACAGGGCGAGGATGTCATCATCACCGCCGCGGTCTCCAACGAGGACGCGATCAAGCGCTTCGGCGCCTTCGATACGATCCTGCCGTATCTGAGGAAGACCAAGCAGCCTTCGGCGTGAGCCCTTTAACTTCTCCCCGTGAACGGTGAGAAGGTGCCCGAAGGGCGGATGAGGGGCAGCGCCGCGTTCGGCTGTGATTGCGCCGAAACCTTCGTAGGTCGTTCTGAAAGGAAAACCTCGCGGCGTGGGCGCTGCCCCTCATTGTCCTGCCGGACATTTCTCCCCGTATAGTGACGGGGAGAAAGGGCTGGTTTCGCCGCCTTCGCCAAACAAAAAAGGCGGCGCCGGAGCGCCGCCTTTTCATTTATGCCTTCAGCTGGCTAAGCCGCCGGCTGCGCCTCGATGGTGCGCAGGGCCTGGGTCTGGCGCTTGGCTGCGGCCTTGACCGCGTCCTGCACCTTCTCGAAGGCGCGCACCTCGATCTGGCGCACGCGCTCGCGGCTGATGTCGAACTCGGCCGACAGCTCTTCCAGCGTCAGCGGCTCGTCGGCGAGGCGGCGCGCCTCGAAGATGCGCCGTTCGCGCTCGTTGAGCACGGAAAGGGCGCCCGACAGCATGGAGCGCCGGTTTTCCAGCTCGTCCTGCTCGATCAGCATCTCTTCCTGGCTTTCGTGGTCGTCGACCAGCCAGTCCTGCCATTCGCCGGACTCGCCCTCGCTGGCGCGGATCGGGGCATTGAGCGAAGCGTCGCCCGAGAGGCGGCGGTTCATCGACACCACTTCCGCCTCGGAGACGTTGAGGCGCGTGGCGATCTCGGCGATCTGCTCGGGCTTCAGGTCGCCATCGTCGAGCGCCTGGATCTTGCCCTTCACCTTGCGCAGATTGAAGAACAGGCGCTTCTGGTTGGCGGTGGTGCCCATCTTGACCAGGCTCCACGAGCGCAGGATGTACTCCTGGATCGAGGCCTTGATCCACCACATGGCATAGGTGGCGAGCCGGAAGCCGCGCTCCGGTTCGAATTTCTTGACGGCCTGCATCAGGCCGACATTGCCTTCCGAGATCACCTCGCCGATCGGCAGGCCGTAGCCGCGATAGCCCATGGCGATCTTGGCGACGAGCCGCAAATGGCTGGTGACGAGCTTGTGCGCGGCCGTGGTGTCCTCATGCTCGGCGTAACGCTTGGCGAGCATGTACTCTTCCTGCGGCTGAAGCATCGGAAAGCGACGGATTTCTTCCAGGTAGCGGCTGAGGCCGCCTTCGCCGGAAACGATACTGGGTAGTGACTGGGCCATGATAGCGCCCCCTCTCTATTGGAGTGATGCCCCCGAAACGCGGCGGGCATGTGACGCGAATGCCAATCGGCTCATCCGCGGCAACTGGTGTATATAGGAACAAAACCAGAAAAGACAGGCATTTGTTCAACACGAAACAGTGTGTCACGCTGAAGTGAACAACGCCAGTCAGGTTTTTTGATGGTTGGCTTGAAGCGTCTTGATGGCGGGCTCAGAGATTGCGAAAGCCGCCGACGAGTTCCTCCATGTCCCTCGGTATCGGCGCCTCGAACCTCATCGTTAGATGGGTAGCCGGGTGTCGGAATTCAAGCAGCCAAGCGTGCAGGGCTTGCCGCGGAAAGGCATTGACAGCGCCTTTCAGCGGTTCGGGCAACCGGTTTGCCTTGGTGCGGAAAGCCTGGCCGTAATCGGGATCGCCGACGACGGGATGGCCGATATGGGCCATGTGGACGCGGATCTGGTGGGTGCGGCCGGTCTCCAGCCGGCATTCGACCAGGCTTGCGGTGGCGAGGTCCTTCTGCCGCTCGCCGAAGCGCTCGATCACGCTAAAGTGCGTGACCGCGTGGCGGGCGTCGTCGCGGCCTTGCGGCACCACGGCGCGGCGCACGCGGTCGGCGGCGCGGCCGAGCGGCGCATCGACCGTGCCGGTCGGTCTCGACGGAATGCCCCAGACCAGCGCCAGATAGGCGCGTTCGAGGTCGCCGGTGCGGCCATGATCGGCAAAGGCCTCCGACAGCGCCTTGTGGGCGCGGTCGGTCTTGGCGACGACCATGACGCCGCTGGTCTCCTTGTCGAGACGATGGACGATGCCGGGCCGCCTGACACCGCCAATGCCTGACAGGCTGTCGCCGCAATGGTGGATGAGGGCATTGACCAGCGTTCCGGTCCAGTTGCCGGCGCCGGGGTGGACGACCAGTCCCGCCGGCTTGTTGATGACGATCACTTCGTCGTCCTCATGGAGGATGTCGAGCGCGATCGCCTCGCCGCGGGGCTCGGCCGGCTCGGGCTCCGGCATCTCGACCGCTACCCGCTCGCCGGCGGACATCTTGCGCTTGGCCTCCTCGACGACCTTGCCGCCGATGCTGACCGCGCCCTGCCTGATCAGCATCTGCACGCGGCTGCGCGACATGTCAGGGCCGAGTTGGCCGGCCAGCCATTGGTCGAGGCGCTGGCCGACGGCATCGGCCCCTGCCTGCAGCACGATCGGGGCTGCCTCTATGAATTGCTGGGTCTCTTCGCTATGAGCGCTCATCGAAAGAAGGTTCCGGAATTTTTGCCATGGTCAGGCCGATTGCCGACGAAGACGAAGAAAAGCCGCTCGATCCCGGGGTCGAAAGCGTGCGGAAGAAACTCTTGCGCTTCATGGCCATCAATCTCGGCCTTTTGTTGCTTGCCCTTATGGTGGTGATCGGAGCGCTTGTCTACAAAGCGCGCAACGCGCCGCCTGCCAGCGCCCCGGTTGCCGGCGATATCCAGGTGCCGGCCGGCGAACCGTTGAGCGCCGACATCGTGCTGCCCGTCGGCGCCAAGGTGGTCAGCCAGTCGCTGTCCGGCAACCGCATCTCGATCGATGCCGAGCTTGCCGACGGCAGTCGCGCCATCTTCGTCTACGACATTGGCGAGCGCCGCCTCGTTGGCCGTCTTGCCATTCGCAATAAATGACGGGCTTTGCCGACAACCGCCGGGTGGCCACGGTGGCGATCGTGGTCAGGGACTATGACGAGGCGATTGCCTGGTATGTCGAGCGGGCGGGCTTCGTGCTCACCGACGATGTCGACCTCGGCGGCGGCAAGCGCTGGGTCACCGTTGCGCCGGCGAACGGAAACGGCGCGCGGCTGCTGCTGGCCGAAGCATCCGACGCCGAGCAGGCAAGCCGCATCGGCGACCAGACCGGCGGCCGGGTCTTCCTGTTCCTCGAAACCGACGACTTTGCCCGCGACCATCAGGCGATGCTCGCAAACGGCGTCGAGTTCCGCGAAGCGCCCCGCTTCGAGGCCTATGGCACGGTGGCGGTGTTCGCCGATCTCCACGGCAATCTCTGGGACCTGATCGAGCCGAAACGACAGGGCTGAGCTCGACAGTTTTGGAATGTCAGCGAACGCGCCGAAACCCCAGTTGCTTTTTCCCAGCCGCCAGCCTATGTAGCCGGTTCTTGAGCGCGCCCATCGTCTAGCGGTCAGGACACCGCCCTCTCACGGCGGGAACAGGGGTTCGATTCCCCTTGGGCGTACCAAGCAATATCACGAGTTCGGTCATCAATCCCAAGGCGGTCATAGGACCTTTGGTGATTGCTACTTCAGCGCCCCGCAGGCGCGTTGATCTCAAGATGCGCGCCTCAATCTCGCCGTCTCGCACCATCGATCGGTCTGTTGCCTTGTTTGACCTCGCGCCGGTGCCCAAAATCGCTGCTATCATTTCCAGAGGCAAAGACTCAGAGGGTCAGGTGTATCGGCCACTGGCGGATCGCCCCTGTCAGGTGGCCGGGGCAATTTTCGCGATGCTGGGGAGGCAGCGGTGCAATGTCGAAAGTGAGCAGATGGTTTCGGGACAAAAAGATTTTCCTGGGCAGGCACCGATTGCCTGAACATGTCCTGGTCGGACGACATTCTCACAACCTAAGCAGCAGCTCCTTCCTCTATTGCACTGAGAAATCGCCGGTGATTATTGGCGCTTTCTGCGCGATAGCGCCGGGCGTGCTGTTTGTTTGCCAGGCAGATCATCCGACCGAGACTGCATCCAATTTCGGTTTGCAGAATCAGGTCCTGATGACGAAAACGATAGATCAGTATCTTCAGACGAAGGGGCCGATCGTCGTTGGCAATGACGTCTGGATTGGAGCCCGCGCCATAATCCTGTCAGGGGTCACCATCGGCAATGGCGCCGTTGTTGCGGCGGGGAGTGGTAACCAAGGATGTTCCGCCCTATGCAATTGCAGCCGGCAACCCGGCCAGGCTGATTAGATACCGTTTCTCGGACGAAACCATCGACGCGATGCAACGAATTCGTTGGTGGGACTGGCCGCTGGAAAAGCTGAAGCAAGAAAAGGCAGCCTTCGATCTGCCGGCTGAGCGGTTTGTCGAGCGCTTTGGTTAGTTCGCGGTGTGGCCAAAGAACTGCCGGCGATACTTTTTCCACCTCCATTCAATGCGTTTCCACCAGAGAGGCCTCTGCTTGCCGCCCTCGATCGACGTCGTGAACCGGCCGTTGTGCGTGCCCTGTTCTACGATAGGGCGCTCGAACCACAGTATGTCCGTACCGGTGGCCTTGTCGCAGTCATTTACCGCAATATCGATTGGAAGATTAAGTTCGTTTCGGTCGAACCAGTTGCATCGCGCTTGCGCGGCGGAGCGAGTCAAGATGTAGGAATCCGTGCAGCGACTATGGTTCGCAGGATAGAGCGATCTGCCCTTTGTCAGCTTGGACCTTGGCGTGTAGTAGTTGCCGCCATTGCCCAGATAAACGACCGCCTGTCTGCCCGCCGCAAGCTCCTGAAGCGCGTCTTCGAGGCGTGCCACGAAGTTGCGAGCGAGAAACACGTCATCCTCAAACACCAGGCAATACGGCAAGTCCGTGTTGAGGAATTCTCTCCAGATGCCAATGTGCTTGCGCGCCAGGGACACCTGCGCAGGTTTGAGAGCTGCCTGTCGATCCTCTGCAGAGAGATCGGCGACGTCGTGGTCCAGATACCAGTGAACCGGGACACCGCGATGAGCAAACTCGCTGCGAATGTGCAGCTCCCGCTCCTCATATCCGATCTTTACGTGACAGATGCGGCAAAAGACTTGGTTGGGAAACATCGATACCCCCAGGGCATACGAAAACGGCGACTAACATTAGTGACTGCCCATCGACAAGTCACCGCGCTCGCACCCTTGAAACAAGCCCATGAGCTCGAAAGAGCCCTGTCGTCAACGCGACGGAGGCACGCACTTTCCAACGTGCACGATCGGCGTTTCTGATCTGGCAGACGGAACCGCCTTCGCTTCTGGCGCGCAGGGCCCGATTGATTTAGCATCGTGTGATGGGACTTTGGCTATCGCTCGGCGCGGCGGTGCAAAAGGCCGGGCGTAGATCCGGTGGGCGCCGATGCCGGGTTCCGGGAAGGGAGACCGATGCAGAAACTGCAGTCGCAGGGCGTCCATCACATCACGCTGGTCGGCGCCGGGCGCCAGACCTCGATCGATTTCTGGGAAGGCGTGCTCGGCATGCCCTTCGTCTTCGAGCAGCCCAATCTCGACAAGGCGAGCGAGAGCCATCTCTATTTCGATCCGGGCGACGGCCGGCTGATCACCGTCTTTACCGACGAGAGCCGCGCGGCGGTGGCCAGGCGCACGCCAACCGATACGGGCTGCGTCCACCACATCGCCTTTTCGGTGTCGCGCGTCACCTTCCTGCAGGCGGTTGGCCGGCTCGACGAGCGCGGCATCAAGCATAGCGGCGTCAAGGATCGCGGCTTCATGGATTCGATCTATTTCGAGGATCCGCTTGGCCTGCTGATCGAGCTCGCCTCGTATCGCTTCGAGCCGCCGACGGGCTTCACCCATGCCGACGTGCTGATGCAGGCGCACAAGATCCGTGTCGCGCGCGGCGATTACAACATCGCGGAAGTGCATCTCGCCGACGCGATCCAGACGCTGGTCGAATGGTCGCGCGCGACCTTGTCGGATGATCGGGGGCCAAAAAATCCATACGCACGAGACTGACAAGCCTGAGGGAGGAACAGATGGCGAAGGCAGCAACAAAGAGCGCAAGCAAACCGGCAACCAAGCCGGCAACAAAGACCGCCAAGCCGGCGGCGAAAGCGGCTGCGAAGTCGGCAACAAAGGCAAAGGCAAAAGCAGCAGCCAAGCCAGCCGCGAGGGCGACAGCTAAGGCCGGGCAGGCGACGGCAAGGGCCGCGCCTGAGGCCAAACCGGCGAAGAAGCCGGGGCTGAAGCTCAGCATGCTGAAGCCGAGCGTCAACAACATGACCGTTCGGGTGTTCGCGCGCGCCGCCGGCTTCGACCATGCCGAGACCGACGCCTGGGGGCTTACGCGCTCGCCGGAATTCCTGGCGCGCAACCCGGCCCATCTGACGCCGATGATCGAGGACAAGGGCCTGCCGCGGGGCGTGCTGTGGGAAAGCTGCGCCATCATGCAGTATCTCGCCAACAAGCACGGACTGGAGAAGTTCTACCCCAAGGCGCCGGCCAAGCGGGCCATGATCGACAGCGCCATGTTCTACCTTGTCGGCACGCTCTACCCTTACGTGGCGCGCGCCACTTATCCGGCGCTCGGCTTCCCGCAATATGCCGGCGAGGTCGGCCACAGCGACGCGCATCCCGACAGGAAATCGGAGGCCCAGAAGGCGGCCGCCTCCGCAATCGCCGAGCCGCTGGAGGTCTTCCACAGCTTCTTCCGCAACGGCAAGCCGTTCATCGGCGGCAGCAACCCGTCGATCGCCGACATAAGGCTGGCGGCGACGCTCGAATTCCTGGCGGTCATCGACTATGCGCTGCCGCAGTGGGCGAAGGACTATATGGCGGCGATGGAGAAGAAGCTCGGCAAGGCGTATGCCGAGCCGGCCGGCGACGTGCGCGGCTACATTGCCTATGTGCGGTCGCAGGCCAAGGCGTAAGCGCCGGCAAGTGGCGTCGCTGAGCCTGGCGACCGGTCGGGGTTAGGGATTGGTTAACCAAAGACCTGTCTACTGGCCGCTGGTTCACCTCAGGCGCGCGACCACGGATGTACTGGCGCGGATGCCGAGGCGAAAGGAAGGTCGGCCTTGCGCCGGCCTTTTGCTTTTCGCCGGCTGCCCGACCCTGGCGAAGGCGCCTGGCTATCCCTGCAAAACCTGTTGGCATCTTCGGCTTTGACCGTAGCATGAAGGTGGCGGCGGAGCGGGAGAGAGGAGAGGATCCCCGGCAATGAAAGGCACTGCACTCTCGGCATGCTTCGTCGCACTGCTGGCAGCCATGCCCTGTCAGTCGAATGCCGCCTCGCTCAACACCATGAACGATGTCGGAGCGGCGCTGCAGGCATGCTGGACCCCGCCGGCCAATTCGGAGAACTCGTCGGTGACCTTGAGCTTCAGCTTCAGGCGGGACGGCACGCTGATCGGCCCACCCAAGCCGACGGCGATAAAAGTGAAGGGCGACGCGAAGGCGAGGCAGGCCTATGTCGACGCAGCGACCGCGGCACTGCAGCAGTGCCTGCCGCTGAGCCTCTCGCCGGCGCTGGCGCAGGGCATTGCCGGCAACATCTTCACGCTGCGGTTCAATTCGCCCAAGCAATAAAGACATGGGCGGACTGCTGAAAGCTGGTCGGTCTGGGGATCAGTGCCGCGCGCGCCTCGCATCGACATGGCGCTGCAATTCCGGTGCCTCGAAGACGTAGTCGCTCCAGGCCGATTCCGGAATCTGGCCCGCCAGATAGCATTCCAACAGAAGGTTCTGCTCTTGTGTCAGGGGTCTCGGCGCCCGCTCATGATCCAGTCCAAGTGAATGGATGAGGTTCCTGGTCAGGCCAGAGACGGTGAAGTGAATCGACATCCTCTGTCTCCTTTGCCCTAGAACGCCGATTGTGCGCCAAAGGTTTCAACGAGGCCATTCGACACTTTGAGCTAGGCCCCGCGTTGGCGGCCGAGGACGCCGTCGGATCGAGCCGCCGGCCTTCCTTCCGGCCAACTGACCTTGCCGCCGCTATTCGCAGACCACGCGGTAGCGCTTGCCGGGCTCGCTGACGTTCCGGCAGGCGAGCGGCTGCTTCGGCTCGGACGACAGCGAGGGAGGGCTCGCCACCTGCCCTGCCGGCGCTGGCGGGGGGCCGAGCCTGCGGCCAGGCAACCGCCTTGGCGCCTGCGGCGCCACCGGAAAGGGGCCTGCCTGCATTCGCGGCGGTCCGGCCTGCGGCTGCGGCGGGGGCCTGTCCCAGATACGCCTGACGTCGAGCGGCTTCGGGATCATCACGGTGCCATCGTCGCTGCGTGCGCAGCCGCCTGCCGCAAGCAGCGCGGGGCACAGGAAAAACAGCACGATCCGTCCGAACATTAGCAACACCCCAATATACGGTTTATAACGCGGCAGCGCCGCAGCCGACAACCTGCGCGATGCGGCCAGACCGCGACAGTTCGCCCCCGGTCGCGGTTTGTTAAGGTTAGCGGATCGTTAATGCTTCTGAGGCACAGTCCGCCGACGAACCGCGACGGGGGTTCGGCTGGGGGTGGCATCAGCATGGCGGACGTGGACGGGACGGGGAACGGCGGCAAACGCGACCCCCTCGAAGCAGCGGTTGCGCGCAGCGACGACGCGCTCGCCGAAGACGGCGTACAGCATCTTGCCGATCTCGAGCGCACGATGGACGCCATGCATATGGGCGTCGTGCTCCTGGATGCCCAGCTCGACACGCTGATCATCAACAAGGCCTATCGCGACCTCTCCAGAATTCCCGACGGGGCAGTGAGCGTCGGCGCTCCGTTCAGCCGGCTGATGGAACTCAATCGCCGCAACGGCATCTATGGCGATATCGGCGAAGAGGAATGGCAGCGCTACCTCGCCAGCCGCTTCGCGGAGATTCGCGGCGGCTCCGTCGCGCCGCGCGAGTTTGTCCACGCCAACGGCAGGACAATGATGTTCTCGGTCACCGCGCTGTCCGGGGGCAAGCGGCTGTTGACCTACTACGAGGTCACCGACGTCAAGCGCCGCGATGCCGAGGTCGAGAGCGCCAACGCCAGGACCGCGGAGACCTTCGCCAATCTTCGCGCCATGGTCGACCAAATGCCGATCGGCGTCCTTGTCCTCGACGCGGACATGCGCGCGCAGGTGATCAACCGCGCCTTCCACGAGTTCTGGAAAATCGAGCCCAGCCGCGCCGGGATCGGCAGCGGCTTCCGCGAGCTGATGGAAGCGAGCCGCGGGATCGACCCCTACGGAGCCGACGACGAGGCATGGCAGCGCCTCATGGCCGAGCGCGAAGCCGAGATCAGGGCTGGCGTTGCCGGATCGCGGCAGCTGCCACTCAATGACGGCCGCACGCTGATTGCCTCGCTGGCGCCGCTTGCCGGCGGCAAGCGGCTGATCTCCTATGTCGACGTCACCGACATGAAGGAGCGCGAGGCGGAGGCCGAGGACGCGCGCAAGAACCTCGCCACCGTGCTGGAATCGCTGCCGGCCGGCGTCATCATCTACGATCGTGACGACAGGTTCGTCTTCGCCAACCGAAAACTGCAGGAGACGCTTCCGGCGCTGAAGCCGGTGTGGCAGCCCGGCCGAAGCTTCCGCGAGGCGCTGGCGCTCGGCCATTCGGTCGGCTATTTCCGCCAGAGCGGCGATCCTGAGATCGACAGCCTCTACGAGCGCGATCGCGACGGGTGGTTCGACGCGATGCTCGCCCACAACCGGCTGCCGAACTCATCCTATGAACGGCGCAATCCGGACGGCCGCTGGTACCAAGTCTACGACATGCGGACCGAGGACGGCACCTTCATCGGCGTGCGCGTCGACATTTCCGACATCAAGAGCCGCGAGAAGGCGCTGCATGACTCGATGCGGCAGATCGATCTGTTCCGGCACGTCATGGACGAGCTGCCGGTGGCTGCCTTCATCAAGGCCCAAGATCTCAGCATCGAATTCGTCAACAAGGCCTGGTGCGCCATCACCGGCCTCGCCAAGGAGGACGTCATCGGCCGCAGCGACCGCCAGTTGTTCGGCGCCGAGGATGCCGAAAGCTACAGCCATGACGACACCGAAGTGGTCGTCGCCGGCAAGGTCCTGGAGGTCGAGGAGCCTGTCACCCATCGCGACGGCACCGTGCGGCAACTGATGACGCGCAAGAGCCGCCTGGTGGCGACAGACGGGTCGGTGCATCTGGTCGGCTCCAGCACCGACATCACCGACGTCAAGGCGCGCGAGCGGGCGCTGGAAGAGAGCATGCGCGAGAACGAGGTGTTCCGCAGCCTCATCGACAACGTGCCGGTGTCGATCTACGCCAAGCGTTCGGACCTCAGGCAGTTCTACGTCAACAAGGGCTGGTGCGACCTCACCGGCTTCGCCAAGGAAGATGCGATCGGCAGGACCGACGTCGAAATCTTCGGGCCGGACGGCGAGGCCTTCGTCGCTGGCGATCTCGCCGTGCTGCGCACCGGCGAGACGCAGGAGATCGAGGAGAGCGTGACGCTGCCCGACGGCAGCGTGCGGCACCAGTTCGCGCGCAAGGGGGCGATGATTGCCTCCGACGGTTCGCTCTATCTGATCGGATCGACCACCGACATCACCGAGCTCAAGCAGCGCGAGGCCGAACTCAGCGAGGCGCGGCAGCGCGCCGTGCTCGCCGACCGCGCCAAGTCGGAATTCCTGGCCAATATGAGCCATGAGATCCGCACGCCGATGAACGGCGTGCTCGGCATGGCCGAATTGCTCGCCAAGTCCGACCTCGACCCCAAGCAGAAGACGTTCACCGACATCATCGTGAAGTCGGGCAACGCGCTTTTGACCATCATCAACGACATCCTCGACTTCTCCAAGATCGATGCCGGCCAGCTGGTGCTCGATCCGGCGCCCTTCAACCTTGCCGAGGCCATCGAGGATGTGGCAACGCTGGTGTCGACTCGCGCCAAGGAGAAGGATCTCGAGCTCATCGTGCGCGTGCAGCCTGGCCTCGACAGCCAGTTCGTCGGCGATGTCGGGCGCATCAGGCAGATCGTCACCAACCTGCTCGGCAATGCGGTGAAGTTCACCGACGAAGGCCATGTGCTGGTCGACGTCACCGGCGAGCGCGTGCCGACGGGAACGAAGCTCACCATCTCGGTGACCGACACCGGCATTGGCATTCCGGAAGACAAGCTGAAGGCCGTGTTCGAGAAGTTCAACCAGGTCGATACGTCGTCGACGCGGCGGCACGAGGGCACTGGGCTCGGTCTTGCCATCACCTCGCGGCTGGTCGAGCTGATGAGCGGCGAGATCGGGGTCGAGAGCGATGAGGGCAAGGGCTCGACCTTCTGGTTCACAGTGACGCTGCCGCGGGCCATGCAACAGAGCGGGCAGCGGATCATGCCGGTCGACGTCACCGGAGCCCGGGTGCTGATCGTCGACGACAATGCCGTCAACCGCTCGATCCTGAGCGAGCAGATGGCGTCGTGGACGTTCGATTCCTGCGCGGCCGAGAGCGGCGCCGAGGGGTTGAAGGTGCTGATCGCCGCCGCCGCCTATGGCGTGCCGGTCGATTGTGTCGTGCTCGACTACCAGATGCCGGGCATGAGCGGCGCCGAGATGGCGCGTATCGTGCGCAACACCGACGGCCTTGCGCACACGCCGATCATCATGCTGACGTCCGTCGACCAGTCGCTCGCCAACACCAGCTACCGCGACCTCGGCATCGATGCACAGCTGATCAAGCCGGCGCGCTCCTCGGTGCTGCTGGAGACGCTGGTCGCCACCGTCCAGCGTCACCGCCACAGCGCGGCGGTCAGCCATCCGCAGCAGGCGGCGAGCAGCAGTGCGGGGATAGCGCAGCCGGCGCCTGCCAGGGCCGCCTCGGCGGTGTCGGAGCGGGCGCTGCTGCAGCCGCCGCCGGTGCGTGCGCGCGCCCGGCCGACCGGTGGCGAACGCGGGCTCGATATCCTCGTGGCCGAGGACAATGAGGTGAACCAGATGGTGTTCACCCAGATCCTCGGCGAGACCGGCTACGGCTTCGAGATCGTCGGCAACGGCCGCAAGGCGCTCGACGCCTACGGTAGGCTCAAACCGCGCATGATCCTGATGGACGTGTCGATGCCGGAGATGAACGGGCTGGAGGCGACGGCCGCCATCCGCCGGCTGGAGGAGGAGAGCGGCATGCATGTGCCGATCGTCGGCGTCACCGCGCATGCGCTGAAGGGCGATCGCGAGCGCTGCCTGGAGGCCGGCATGGACGACTATCTGCCCAAGCCCATCAGCCCGAGGGCCCTGCTCGAAAAGCTGGAGCGCTGGATCGGCGCCGACGGCCAGGCGCAGAGAAACGCCGGCTAAACCTGTCGAGGCCGCTGCTTCGGGGCGAGTGTCGTCGCAGCGCCCGGT
Source organism: Mesorhizobium sp. M4B.F.Ca.ET.017.02.2.1 (assembly GCF_003998955.1). Classification (NCBI taxonomy): domain Bacteria; kingdom Pseudomonadati; phylum Pseudomonadota; class Alphaproteobacteria; order Hyphomicrobiales; family Phyllobacteriaceae; genus Mesorhizobium; species Mesorhizobium sp. M4B.F.Ca.ET.017.02.2.1. The sequence continues at coordinate 25,301 of NZ_RZOF01000023.1, forward strand.
TTGCGAAGCACGCCGGACAACCGAGGCTGCCGTGGGGATATGGTGCGATCGCACCATATCGAACCGGGCATCGAGCCGAAACAATGGCGGCATCGGATTCGCTCCCCCGGTTACGGGCGGGAGCAGCGACCGCCGGCTAGAAACAGCGTCGACTCTACCCCAACGGACCTGTTTTCGGCGATGGCTCGGCCATGATACGCTCTGGCCAGGGGCAACGCGCTCTCGTCCGGCTTTTCTTTTCTCGGCGGCCGAGGCTCGTGCCGCCGAGGGCAGGGCGGGCCTCCAGAATCGCGCAAGTCCCTGATTCCCACGGCAAACCGCCGTTGCCTCGCCGAGGGCTGGCTGCCAGCCGTTTCCGGCGAGCCGGTCAGGCGTTACCGGGCTGACACGAAACTGTCATGCGACTGTAATAATCGGAAGCTATTGGCCTCACCGGGCGCCGATGGACAGCGGTGCCAAGAGTCCATCTTTCGAAGAGACCATCTTCCGAACAGGAGCAGGCCACATGAACAAATTTCTCCTCACGGCGTCGGCCGCCGCGCTTGCGCTGGCCGCGTCGTCCGGCTTCGCCGCCGCGCGCGACCAGATCCAGGTTGCCGGGTCGTCGACCGTGCTTCCCTATGCCAAGATCGTTGCCGAGCAGTTCGGCGAGACCTTCACCAAGTTCAAGACCCCGGTGGTCGAGTCCGGCGGCAGCGGCGCCGGCATCAAGGAATTCTGCAAGGGCGTCGGCGAAGACACCATCGACATCGCCAACTCCTCGCGCCCGATCAAGAAGGACGAGATCAAGTCCTGCGCCGACGCCGGCGTGAAGGATATCCAGGAAGTCCGCATCGGCTATGACGGCATCGTCTTCGCAACCGACATCAAGGGCCCGGACTGGGCGCTGGTTCCCGCCGACATCTACAAGGCGCTGGCCGCCAAGCTCGTTGTCGACGGCAAGCTGGTCGACAATCCGAACACCAAGTGGAGCCAGGTCAACCCGAAGCTGCCCGACTGGGACATCGCCGCCTACATCCCGGGTGAGAAGCACGGCACGCGCGAAGTGTTCGAGACCAAGCTTCTCGACGCCGGCTGCGACAAGGCTGCCATCAAGGCCACCGGCATCAGCGACGACAAGGAAATCGGCAAGACCTGCATCGCCATCCGCAAGGACGGCAAGGCTGTCGACATCGACGGCGACTACACCGAGACGCTCGCCCGCATCGACTCCAACAAGACCGGCGTCGGCGTGTTCGGCCTCGCCTTCTACGAGAACAATGCCGACAAGCTGAAGGTCGCCAGCGTTGAAGACGTCGTGCCTTCGACCGAGACCATCGCCAGCGGCAAGTATCCGGTTTCGCGCCCGCTGTTCTTCTACGTCAAGAAGGCGCATCTCGGCGTCGTTCCGGGCCTGAAGGAATATGTCGAATTCTTCCTCGACGACCAGATGATCGGCCCGGAAAGCCCGCTTGCCGAATACGGCCTGGTTTCGGCTCCCGACGCCGAGCGTCAGTCGCAGCGCGACGCCTTCGCCGCCGGAAAGACCATGTAATCAAGCTTAGGGCCGGGGCGCGGGATTACCTGCGCCCCGGCCTCTTCGCCCGCCGCAGTGGCGGTGGCGACCGGAGCGTGATCCCGAAATGGGACCGGACAAGATCATGCTCGAACGAGGGATTTCCCCTGGGGTGGGTTCATGTCGTCCATGCTCGTACTTGCCATAGTCGCCGCCATCGGCGTGGTCGCATTCTTCATTGGCCGCCAACGGGCCGTGGCGCAGGACAATGGTTCGGTGAAGCCGCATTCGCGCGCCCATTATCACGGCTGGTGGGCCTTCCTGCTCGCCGTGCTGCCGGCCCTCCTGCTGCTTGCCGTCTGGAACATCGGTTCCTCCGTCTATCTCGAGCGCCACATCCACGCCGCCTTGCCCGAGCGCACCGCCGACAGCGCGGTCGCCAGCGAGGCGCTCGATGTCAGCCTGGTGAAGAGCCTCGCCAAGGGGCTGCGCCAGCTCGATGCAAACACCCAGCTTCCCGCCAGTTTCGCCGAATTGCAGCCGCTGCTCGCCGCCAAGGGCGTGGCGCTGGCGACGGACACCCAGGACTACATGATCCCGATCGCCGTCGAGGCGAATGCGGTGCAGGACCGGCTCGGCCTGGTCGGCGCCGTCGTCACGCTCGTGCTGTCGATCGCCGGCGCCTTTTACGCGCTCCGGCAAGTCGCGCCGCGAGCGCGCGCCAGGAACAATGTCGAGCGGCTGATGCTGTGGGGGCTGCTGGCGGCCTCAACCATCGCCATCCTGACCACGGTCGGCATCGTGCTTTCGATGCTGTTCCAGACGATCCAGTTCTTCGACAGCGTTTCGCCGGCGAGCTTCTTCTTCGGCACCGTCTGGGATCCGCGCTTCGCCGCGGCCGGCTCGGGCGGCAGCCAGGGCCAGTTCGGCCTGATCCCGCTCCTGTCCGGCACGCTCTACATCGCCTTCGTCGCCCTGCTGGTGGCGGTTCCGGTCGGTTTGATGTCGGCCGTCTACATGGCCGAATACGCCTCGCCCAAGGTGCGCTCGGTGGTGAAGCCCGCGCTCGAGCTGCTGGCCGGCATCCCGACCATCGTCTACGGCATTTTCGCCGTCGTCACGCTGGGGCCGTTCCTGCGCGATCTCTCGGCGGCGCTGACGGGCGGTTCGCCCTTCATCCAGGGCCAGAGCATCTTCACCGCCGGCCTGGTCATGGGCGTCATGCTGATCCCGGTCGTATCCTCCCTGTCGGACGACATCATCACCGCGGTGCCGCGCGCCATGCGCGACGGCTCGCTCGGCCTCGGCGCGACGCGCTCGGAGACGATCAAGCGGGTGATCCTGCCGGCCGCGCTGCCCGGTATCGTCGGCGCCATCCTGCTGACCGCCTCGCGCGCCATCGGCGAAACCATGATCGTGGTGCTCGCGGCCGGCGTCGCCGCCAATCTCACCGCCAATCCGTTCGAGGCGATGACCACCATCACCGTCAAGATCGTCAACCAGCTGACCGGCGACCTCGAATTCAATTCGCCGCAGACGCTGGTCGCCTTCGCGCTCGGCATTACGCTGTTCGCGCTGACGCTGGTGATGAACATCGTCGCCCTCTACATCGTGCGCAAATACCGGGAGCAGTACGAATGACCGATATCCCGCTGGATACGATGGTCCGGGCCGCGGCTCCTGCGCGCCGCGACATCGGCCTCAAGGCCCGCTACGCCGCCGAACGCCGGTTCCGCATCTATGGCGTGCTGGCGATCTCGGTTGGCCTCGCCTTCCTCGCCATCATGCTGATCACCATCGTCTCGAAGGGCTACACCGCCTTCTGGCAGACGACGGTGACGCTGCCGATCAATTTCGACGAGAAGATCATCGATCCTTCCAACAAGCGCGCCACCGATCCGGACGTGCTGATCAAGGCGAACTATCCCAAGCTGGCCGACAAGGCGCTGATGGCCAAGCTCGGCATCGATCCCGCCAACAAGCCGATGGCGCTGAAGCTGAAGGGCTTCCTGTCGGAGGGCGCGCGCGTGCAATTGCGCGACATCGTCGTCGCCGATCCGTCGGTCATCGGCACCACGCGCAACGTCGACATCCTCGCCGCGGCCAATCTCGATTCCGCCTTCAAGGGCCAGATCGACCTCAACGTCGAGGAAGCGCGCCGCAAGGTCTCGGACCAGCAGATCGCCTGGATGAACCAGCTCAAGGGCGACGGCACCATGGCCGAGCATTTCAACAAGGGCCTGTTCACCTATGGCGCCTCCAGCCGTCCGGAAACGTCGGGCATGGGCGTGGCCATCATCGGCTCCTTCTACATGATGGTGATCGTGCTGCTTCTGGCGCTGCCGATCGGCGTCGCCGCCTCCATCTACCTGGAGGAATTCGCCAAGAAGAACCGCTTCACCGACCTGATCGAAGTCAACATCAACAATCTGGCGGCGGTACCGTCGATCGTCTTCGGCCTGCTCGGCCTTGCCGTGTTCATCAATTTCCTCGGCATGCCGCGCTCGGCCGCCTTTGTCGGCGGCCTGGTGCTGACGCTGATGACGCTGCCGACGATCATCATCGCCACCCGCGCGGCGCTTGCCGCAGTGCCGCCGTCGATCCGCTCGGCGGCGCTCGGTCTCGGCGCCTCCAAGATGCAGATGGTGTTCCAGCACATCCTGCCGCTTGCCGCCCCCGGCATCCTCACCGGCACCATCATCGGCCTGGCGCGCGCACTCGGCGAGACCGCGCCGCTGCTCCTGATCGGCATGGTCGCCTTCGTCGCCGACTATCCAAAGACGCCATTCGATCCGGCGACAGCGCTGCCGGTGCAGATCTACATGTGGGCCAACGAGGCAGAGCGCGCCTTCGTCGAGCGCATGTCGGGCGCGATCATCATCCTGCTCGTCTTCCTCATGGCCATGAACATCACGGCGATCGTGCTCAGGCGCCGCTTCGAACGGCGCTGGTAAAAGAAGGCATCTGGTATGAACATCATGACCGAACAGTCTCTTGAAAACGCAGTGGGCGACAAAATGAACGCCAAGTCGAACGAAGTGATCAAGATGCGCGGCGACAAGGTCGGCGTGTTCTATGGCGAGAAGCAGGCGCTGTTCGACGTCAATCTCGACGTCCGCCTCAACCAGGTGACGGCGTTGATCGGTCCTTCGGGCTGCGGCAAGTCGACCTTCCTGCGCTGCCTCAACCGCATGAACGACACCATCGATTCGGCGCGGGTGACCGGCAAGATCACGCTGGACCAGGAGGACATCTACGACAAGAGCATCGACGTCGTCGAGCTCAGGGCCCGGGTCGGCATGGTGTTCCAGAAGCCGAACCCGTTCCCGAAGTCGATCTACGAGAATGTCGCCTACGGCCCGCGCATCCATGGGCTGGCCAAGCGCAAGGCCGACATGGACCAGATCGTCGAATCCAGCCTGAAGAAGGCGGCGATCTGGAACGAGGTGAAGGACCGCCTGCACGAGCCCGGCACCGGCCTATCCGGCGGCCAGCAGCAGCGCCTGTGCATCGCCCGCGCCATCGCCGTCTCGCCGGAGGTGATCCTGATGGACGAGCCGTGCTCGGCGCTTGACCCGATCGCCACCGCCCGCGTCGAGGAGCTGATCGACGAGCTGCGCCAGAACTACACGATCGTCATCGTCACCCATTCGATGCAGCAGGCGGCGCGCGTGTCGCAGCGCACGGCGATGTTCCACCTCGGCTACCTGGTCGAGGAGGGCGCCACCGACAAGATGTTCACCAACCCCGACGACAAGCGCACCCAGGACTACATCACCGGCCGGTTCGGCTGATTTCCAAGCACGAGGACAGGATCATGGGTGAACATCATACGGTTGCGTCTTTCGACGAGGATCTCGGCGCCATCAGCAAGCTGATCTCCGACATGGGCGATCTCGCCCGCTCGATGGTCGCCGGCTCGACGCGGGCGCTGCTCAATTCCGACAACGCCCTGGCGCAGCGCGTGGTGTCCGACGACGCCATCATGGACGCGCGCCAGCGCGAACTCGACGACCGCGCCATCACACTGATCGCCAAGCGGCAGCCGATGGCCAACGATCTGCGCGCCGTGGTCGGCTCGATCCGCATGGCGGGCGACCTCGAACGCATCGGCGACCTCGCCAAGAACATCGCCAAGCGCGTCGGCACCGTCGGTCTCAGCGTCACGCCGCGCGACCTTTCGCATTCCATCGACGGCATGGCGCAGCTGGTGCTGATCCAGGTGCAGGGGGTCATCGAGGAGTATGCCGCCGCTGATGCCGCGGCGCTTGCCAAGCTCCGCAACGACGACGAGCGCATCGACGTTAAATACACCTCGGTGTTCCGCGAACTTTTGACCTACATGATGGAAGATCCGCGCAACATCACCGCTTGCACGCATCTGTTGTTCTGCGCCAAGAATCTGGAGCGCATCGGCGACCATGTCACCAACATCGCCGAGAACGCCTACTACGTGCTGACCGGCCAGCAACTGCCCGCCAATCGTCCGAAGCTGGACGAGACGGCGATGTCGGCGCCGGCCTGAGAAGAAGGGTGACGGGCCGATGATCGCGCCACGCATCATGGTGGTGGAGGACGAGGAGCCGCTGGGGGTGCTGCTCCGCTACAATCTTGAATCGGAAGGCTACCAGGTCGAGGTGGTGACACGCGGCGACGAGGCCGAAATCCGGCTGCAGGAAAACGTGCCCGACCTCCTGGTGCTCGACTGGATGGTGCCGGCGGTTTCCGGCATCGAGCTCTGCCGGCGCCTCAGGATGCGGCCGGAGACCGAGCGGCTGCCGATCATCATGCTGACGGCGCGCGGCGAGGAAAGCGACCGGGTGCGCGGCCTCTCCACCGGCGCCGACGACTATCTGGTCAAGCCGTTCTCGACGCCGGAGTTCATGGCGCGCGTCAAGGCGCTGCTGCGCCGCGCCAAGCCGGAAGTCCTGTCCAGCATGCTGAAGGTCGGCGACATCGTGCTCGATCGCGAGTCGCACCGGGTGTACCGCAAGAAGAGCGAAATCCGGCTCGGACCGACCGAGTTCCGCCTGCTCGAATTCATGATGCGGCATCCCGGCCGGGTGTTCTCGCGCAGCCAGCTGCTCGACAATGTCTGGGGCGAGACGATCTACATCGACGAGCGCACGGTCGACGTGCATGTCGGCCGCCTGCGCAAGGCGGTCAACAATGGCCGCATGCCTGACGTCATCCGCACCATCCGGGGCGCGGGCTACGCGATCAGGGAAGATTGACGCTCAGGCCACGTTCTTCCCGGTGGCGCCGCCTTTCACCTGCACGCCCGGCGCGAAAATCTCCTGGTCGACGAAGGTCAGTGCGCGCATGGCGCAGCCTTCGCGGATGAGCGGCAATTCGTTCGGCTCGGTGTCGAAGGAGATCGACTTCGAATGCTGGCCGCCGGCGGTCTGGGCGATCGCCTCGCGCAGCGCCGGCTCGATCAGATCGAAGGCGGCGGCGCTGACGCCGACCATGGCGACGGGAGCTGGATCGATCAGCGCGAACAGGCTGCCGAGGCCGAAGCCGAGCGCCTCGCCGGCCTTGCGGTAGGCCTGGCGCTCCGGGCCGTCGCCGGCGCGCGCCCTGGCGGCGAGCGAGCGCATGTCGGCGTCGCTGACATCGACCGGCTCGGCGTCCTCGCCCATCTGCTTGGCATTGCGCCAGATCGCATAGTTGCCGGCATAGGCCTCGACGCAGCCGCGCCGGCCGCAGCGGCAGAGCGCGCCGCCCGGCCGGTGGATCATGTGGCCGAATTCGCCGCCGGAGGAATGGGTGCCGGTGAACAGCTCTCCCTTCAGCACCAGCCCCATGCCGATGCCGTGCGAGAGCAGGATGGCAATGAAGTCGTCGCGGTACCGCTCGGGATCGCGCCACTGCAAGGCCACCGCCATCATGTTGCAGTCATTCTCCATGGTGGCCGGAACGCCAAATTCGGCTTCCAGAATGTCGGCGAAGGCGATGTCGGTCTGCGGCGTGATCGGCGACCACAACATGGCGCGGGCATGGGTGTCGGTGATGCCCTGGATGCCCATGGCGATGCGGGCGACGCCGCGGACGTCGAGGTCGGGATCCTCGAAACGGCGCCGGACGATGGCCACGCATTCGCCGATCAGCTCGTCGCGCGGCATGATCGCCGTGTCGAGGCGGCGCTGCTCCTCGGCAATGACCTGCCCGGCATAGTCGATGACAGCGACGGAAAGGAAGTTCAGCGACAGGACCACCGTCATCACCGCCGTGGCTTCCGGATTGAGGGCAAGCCCGACCTGCGGCCGGCCGCGCTTCAGCGAAACAGCCTCGTTTGGCTTGCTCTCGGTCAGAATGCCTTCCTGGATCAGGTCGGACGAGATCGCCGAGATGGTCGAATGGCTGAGGCCGGTGGTGGCGGCGATCTCGGTACGCGACGGCTGGCCGGCGCGGCGCACGGCCGAAATAACCATCGCCCGGTTGCGTCGGCGCAGATCGTCGTGGCGGATTCCAACCGACATGCTTTGCCTTCCTCCCGGTCGTCGCGGCCGTTTTTGATTTCGAAGGCCGTCGGCGACACCGTATGAATAGTGGCAGAAGCGGGCCAGCCTGTCATTTATTTATTCCGGAGCTCGAAAAAAATTCGCCGAGGCCTCGGAATCGATGAGAATCGTTGTTGACAGCGCTCCGGCGTTGGATCATATTTTTTTCGAGGCTCGAAAAAAAGCCTCGATGCCGGCCTCAGGGCCAGTCTGGGTCGCGCCGCAATGGCGCAGGGAGGATATCATGAAGAAATTCGCAACCGCCATGCTGGCGGGTGTCGCCTTGTCGTTGACGCTCGCGTCGGTCGCCGAGGCGAAGGACAAGGTGATCGGCGTTTCCTGGTCGAACTTCCAGGAAGAGCGCTGGAAGACCGATGAAGCGGCGATGAAGAAGGCCATCGAGGCGGCCGGCGACAAGTATATTTCCGCCGACGCGCAGTCCAATCCGGGCAAGCAGTTGACCGACGTCGAAAGCCTGATCTCGCAGGGCGCCAATGCCCTGATCGTGCTGGCGCAGGACGCTTCGGCCGTCGGGCCGGCGGTGCAAAAGGCGCTGGACGAAGGCATTCCGGTCGTCGGCTACGACCGGCTGATCGAGAACAAGGACGTCTTCTACCTGACCTTCGACAACAAGGAAGTCGGCCGCATGCAGGCCCGCGAAGTGTTCAAGGTCAAGCCGGAAGGCAACTATGTCTTCATCAAGGGTTCGGGCGCCGATCCGAACGCCGATTTCCTGTTCGCCGGCTCGATGGAAGTGCTGAAGGAAGCCATCGACGGCGGCAAGATCAAGAATGTCGGCGAGGCCTATACGGACGGCTGGCTGCCCGCCAACGCGCAGAAGAACATGGAGCAGTTCCTGACCGCCAACGACAACAAGGTCGATGCGGTGGTGGCGGCCAATGACGGCACCGCCGGCGGCGTCGTCGCGGCGCTGACGGCGCAGGGCCTCGCCGGGACCGTTCCGGTGTCGGGCCAGGACGGCGACCACGCCGCGCTGAACCGCATCGCGCTCGGCACCCAGACCGTGTCGGTGTGGAAGGACGCGCGCGAACTCGGCAAGAACGCCGCCGAGATCGCCTCGGCACTCGCCGACGGCAAGAAGATGACCGACATTGCCGGCGTCTAGGACTTCACCA
>NZ_RZOF01000240.1:0-10197 GCF_003998955.1 Mesorhizobium sp. M4B.F.Ca.ET.017.02.2.1
CCTCACGCCCCCAGCGTCGGCTCCGTGTTCACCTCCAGCGCCTCCTCCGCCTCGTCCTCCTCGCCAAGCACCTCCTCATGCACGCCCAGCGCCTGCCCGATCCAGATCGGGTCGACCGTGTGGTCGCGCTTGGGATTGGTGGTGTTGGGGTGGATGAGGATGCTCAAGCCCTCGTGGTTCAGCATCAGCCATGGCACCAGCGTGGCGAAAACCTCGTTGGCGAAGGAGACCTGGTACATGGCCTGCTGGTGCGGGCCGACCGGCTCGTCGCGCCAGTTGCCGAGGCGCACGCGGAAACGTTCTGCGATGCGCAGGCGCAGCCATTCGGCATGCTGCCGCTCAGGCTGGCCGGCGTAGTAGATATGGGCGTGATAGCTGGCGATCTCCGCAAGCTGCCTCGGACTGTTTTTCTCGTTCACCGCGATCCTCCCCTTCGATTGCTGTCGTGCCCGGCAGGACTCTCCCAGGCCCTCCAGGCAGCCTCGCGCGCTTGGCGGACTTAAGTCAATTCAAAGGCGGATGGCCGCCTTTGCCAATCCTGCCAAAGTCGAAAGTCCGGCCCGCCGACATCTTGACGAAAATCGGTGCGCCTGATGAGACATGGTGCAATCGGTTCCAGGGGGAGATGGGCAAGCGGTGGGCAGGCTGTGAGGCGCGTTTTTCGTTTGCTTGCCGCGGTGATCATGGCGTCCGGGCTGACCGGCTGCACCAGCATTTCCTACTACGCGCAGTCGCTGCAGGGTCATGTCGAGATCATGGCCGCGCGGAAAGATGTCGGAACGCTCGTCCACGATCCTTCGACGCCTCAGGCACTGCGCGCCAGGCTGACGTCGGCGAGCGCCATCAGGCGGTTTGCTACGGATGAGCTGGCGCTGCCCGACAACAGCAGCTACCGCAGCTATGTCGACATCCATCGCGACGCCGTGACCTGGGCCGTTTTCGCTGCGCCGCAATTCTCGCTTGCGCCGCGCACATGGTGCTTCCCGGTGTTCGGCTGCGTTCCGTACCGGGGCTACTTTGCCCGCAAAGCCGCGACCGACAGCGCGCTCGAACTGCACAGGCAGGGGCTGGACGTCTACGTCACCGGCATCACCGCCTATTCGACGCTCGGCTGGTCGAGCGACCCGCTGCTCAGCACCATGCTCGGGCAGGACGACACCTATCTCGCCAGCCTGATCTTTCATGAACTGGCGCATCAGCGCCTCTATGTCGACGGCGACTCCGCCTTCAACGAGGCCTTCGCGGTCGCCGTCGAAACCAGTGGCGTCAGGAAATGGCTGCGCGCCACCGGCGATCGCGCCGGATTGCGCCGCTACGAAGCCGATCGCAGGCGCCGGGCCGATTTTCTCGCACTGCTGGCGAAAACCCGCGACGAGCTGGGACAGGTCTATGAAAGTTCCCGAGGTCCGGAGCAGATGGCGGCCGCCAAGGCTGCCGCGATCGACAGGCTGCGCATGCGCTACCGGCAGATGCGCGACAGAAGCTGGGCGGGATATCGCGGCTACGATGCCTGGTTCGCTGCCCCGATCAACAACGCGAAGCTCGCAGCGACCGCCGTCTACGGCGAACAGGTCCCGGCGTTTCTCCGCCTGTTCGACCTGTGCGCCGGCGACTATCCGAGGTTCTACGCTTCCGTTCGACGCATTGCCGATCTGCCGCAAGCCTCCCGTGCCGAAGCGCTCAAGACTGCCGCTACCTGTGATCGACCAGGCACGAGGACCGCAACTACAGCTTTCTGAAGAAGCCGGACAGGATATTCGGACCGGCTTCGCCGGGCCGCAGCCTGATCCCGTCCTCGAATGAGTTCAGCGTCACGCACTCGAAGCCGTGATGCGCCAGCAGCGCCACCAGCGAGTCGCGGTCGAAATGGTGCAGGTGCTCGTCGGGCAGCCGCATGCGCCAGCTTCGGAACCACGCGTCGCCCTCGACGCCGAGCTCGCGCCAGCGGCAATAGGGCACGGCGATGGCCAGGTGGCGGGCCTGGAGGCGGCCGAGGAAACTCAGATCCGGGATATGCTCGAGCACGTCGAACATGGCGACGAGATCCCACGCGCCGGCCAGCGCCTCGTCCCAGTCGACGAAGCGGACGCCCTGCGGCAGCGGAAACCTGGCGATGTCGCAGCCGGCGCAGTCGGCGACGCCGGTTATTTTGGCGGCTTCGACGAACGTGCCGGTGCCGTAGCCGATCTCCAGCACCGACCGGGGAATCTCGCCGGTGACGCCCAGCACCCAGCCAAGCCGCTGATAGCCGAGCTTGATGGTCCGGTCGCTCAAATCCTCGTAATAGGAGATATATTGCTTGTCGTACTTGATCGGGGTGAAGTCGATCTGGTGGATCACGCCGAACCCGTCCAGCTCGTAGTTATCCAGCATTCGCGTGCGCCCTCCGGGAGTGCCAATTCCTTACATTGCGGAGCTAAACGCAAGGTAACCGGCCGCGCCGGCCAAAGAATCGAACCAGCGGGCCTCACTCCACCTCACGCCGCGTTCCGCCCTTCGTACCGCTCCCCCACAGAGCGCGCTGGAACACGTTGCGCTTGCCCTTGCGCGGGACGAGCTCGATGTCGCTGACCAGCTTGGCGCCGCCCTTGCGCCGCTCCAGCGTGATCTTGCGGCTGTGGAAGGCTTCAAGCTCGGCGCGATGCGCCACGCTGATGATGGTCACCTTCGGCAGTTCGTGGACGATGGTCTCCATCATCTTCTCCTGGCTCTTCTCGTCGAGCGCCGAGGTCGCTTCGTCGAGCACGATGATGTCGGGGCTGTGCAGCAGGAGGCGCGCGAAGGCGAGGCGCTGCTTTTCGCCGCCCGACAGCGTCTGGTCCCACGGCGCCTCTTCCTCGAGCCTGGCCGCGAGATAGGCGAGGCCGACCTTGTCGAGGGCGTTGTTGATCTCCTCGGCCGTCCAGTTGTCGGCGGCGGCGGGATAGGCGACGGCGCGGCGCAGCGTGCCGGTGGGGATGTAGGGCCGCTGCGGCAGCATGAACAGCCGCCTGTCGGGGTGGAAATTGACGCTGCCGCCGCCCCATGGCCAGAGGCCGGCGACGGCGCGCACCAGCGTCGACTTGCCCGAGCCGGATTCGCCCGCCACCAGCACCCGCTCGCCGGGTTCGATCGCGACCCCGGTTTCCTTGACCACGGCGGTGCCGTCGTCGAGCGTCACCGAGAGATTGTCGAGGCTGAGCATGGCGCCGTCCTCGGTCTCGCCGCGGCTTATGCGTCCGAGCGCGTCGCTCTGCTCGGCGCGCTCCAGCCCGTCGAGCGACATCATCAGCGAGGCGATGCGCCGCGCCGAGGCGTTCCAGTCGGCGAGCCGCGGGTAGTTGTCGACCAGCCAGCCGAACGCGCCCTGCACGATGCCGAAGGCGGAGGCCGCCTGCATCACCTCGCCAAGCGACATGCCGCCGGCGAGGAATTTCGGCGCGCAGAGCAGGATCGGCACCACCGGCGCGAACAGCAACGATCCTTGCGATACGAGAGCTGTGCGCATGTGCTGGCCGGTCAGCAGCGCCCATTGCCTCAGCACATGGCCGAAATTCCTGTCGATGCCGCTGCGCTCCTCGTCTTCGCCGCCGAGCAGCGCGATGCTTTCGCCGTTCTCGCGCACGCGCGTCAGCGTGTAGCGCAGTTCGGCCTCGGCCTGGTTCTTCGTCTCGGAAATGCGCACGAAGTTGCGGCCGATGACCACCATCGAGGTCGAGGTGATGGCGGCATAGATCACCGCCGTGATCACCAGGAAGCCCGGAATGGTGACGCTCTCGCCGCCGATCGGCAGGGTCAGCGCGCCGCCGATCGTCCACAGCACGATGATGAAGGTCGAGGCCGACAGGAATGCGTTGAGGACGCCGGCGATGAAATCGACGGGCGATTCGGTGGCGATGCGCAAATCCTCGGTCATGCGCGCTTCGGGGTTCTGGTGGTCGCCGCCGACCAGGTTGAGCTGATAGTAGCGGCCGCTGGCCAGCCAGCGCGCGATGACCGCGGTGGTCAGCCAGGAGCGCCAGCGGCGCTGGATCGTCATGCGCAGATAGACCTGCGTGACGACGAGGCTGCCGCTGCACAGCACCAGCGGCACGAACACGGCGCTGAGGAAATAGACGCTGCGGGCGTTGCGCTGCTCGAGCGCGTCGAAGATCGAGCGGTTCCAGACATTGATGCCGTACTGGAAGCCGATATTGATGCAGATCAGCAAAAGCACGCCGATGGTGAACGGCCAGGCGAGCCTGTCGCCGCGCCGGCTCCAGTAGCCGCGCGCGCTGATCCAGAAACGCTTCAGCAGATATTTCCTGCGTGCCTGCTCGGCGGCTTCGGGCGCCAGCTGCGGATCGGGTTCGGCAGCCTCCGGCGGTGGCGCCGCCTCGCCATTGACCTCAGGCGCGGCTTCGACGACCAAAGCCTTGTCTTCATTCGGGCCCGGATTCGCTTTGCCCGACGTTCGGGCAGTACGCGATTTGGCGCCGCGGACCGGTTTCGATTTGGATCTAGCTTCTGACATCAGGCCGACAACGGCCTAAAAATCAAAAGGTTTCATGACGTTCGCCCCGCCATCCGGCCGCCGGCGCGCCTTGGTTCCGGTGCTGGCGGCACTCCGTCGTGATTGCCGGGGTAGCCGCGACAAGTGGAAACACGGAGCCGGAAGCTTGCCTATCGGACAAACCTCACGCGATTATTCCGGCCAACAATGCCGGACCGGATCGACAGGCTCGATCCGGTGCTGGCCTGAAGGGGGTTCGATGCGGCGTGTACCGATCGTCATGCGACCGCTTGGAGGCATGGGGAACAGGATGTTCCAGTATATGTTCAGCCATGTGCTGGCCAGGCGCATTCCCGGCGGCTATGTCTGCAACGCCGACCTGCCGGAATGGTCCATCGCCACGGTGCGGCCGCCTCTGCTGTGGCGGTACCGGGCGCTTCGGCTCGAAGGCTCGCATCGCTACGATCTCGACGCGATCGCCGCCGCGTTCCGCGAGAAACGCGCGCGCAGCGTCCTGTTCAAAGGCTTCGCACAGAGGCTGGGCTATTACGATCGAGCCGAGGTTTCCAGGATTTTCGACGGGCGCGCAGCCAATGCGCCGACCTATGGCGACGACGTCCTCGTCATCCATGTGCGGGCCGGCGATATCCTCGACGGCTTCCACAAGAACTACTGCCCGATGCCGTTCGCCTTCTTCGAAACCTTGATCCGCGACAGCGGCCGCAAGCCGGTCTTCGTCGGCCAGACCCATGACGACAACGACTATTGCCGGCGCCTGCGCCAGCGCTTTACCGATGCCGTCTTCGCGCCGCAGGCATCGCCATTGACCGATTTCGAGACGCTGCGCCGGGCAAGCCATGTCGTCGCGTCGGTAGGCACCTTTTCCTGGCTGGCCTGCTGGCTGTCGTCGGCGCGCACGATCCATCTGCCGGTGGCCGGCATCCTGGATCCGGCGATCAGGCCGGATATCGACCTGCTTCCGCCGGGCGACGCGCGCTACCGCTTCCATCAACTGGACATCGGCGACTGGACGGCGTCCGCCGAGCAGCTCGCGGCCTTCTATGGCGATGCGATCGCGTTTCGGCAGGTCGAACTTGGGCACATTGCGCGATGAAAGAGTTGCGATGAGATTTCCGCTTTCCATCGACAGGCCTGTGATCTGCGCGATCATGAAGCTGGAGCAGCCCTATGTGATCGAGTGGATCGCGTGGCACAAGCTGCACGGTTTCGATCTGATGATCGCCGACAATTGTCTCGCCGGACCGCAGACGGCAGTGCTTTCGGCGTTGCGCGACGCCGGCTGGATCCAGCTGGTCGACTGGCGGCACGATCGCTCACAGCCGCAGCGGCGCGCCTATTCGCACCTTTATTGGCGGGCGCTGCTGCAGGGCTATCGCTATCTCGGTTTCCTCGACGCCGACGAATTTCTCGAGCCGCTCGACGGACCGCCCTGGAGCGGCGCCGAGCTCGTCCGCTCGCTGCTCAGACGGCGCGGCGTGCGCAGCGTCGCCTTCCGCTGGGCGAATTTCGGCAGCGACGGCAAAGAGGCCTATGAGGACGAGCTGGTCACCGTCCGGTTTCCGAGACGCGGCCGGCACGACGCCTCGACGGCGCGCTGGAAGAAGGCGTTTGCACGCGTGTCGTCATGCTTGCCGAAGGCCATGCGAAGCCCGACGCTGTTCATGGCGCATCCGCACGGCTTCCCGATCGGGCAGCGCAGGACGCTGGTCGACGGCATCACCCTCGACAGGCATCAAGCCGCCATGCCGATGGAATGGAAGCTCGGCTGGATCCGCCACTATGCGGTGAAGTCGCGGCAGGAATTGCTGAGCAAGCACGCCCGCGGCGGAGGCTTCACGCCGGCGAGCGAGGCGCCCTCCCTGGAAGAATACATCGCGTCGCGGGATCAAAATGACATTCTCGATCCGCTCGACGAGGCGGCGATCGAGGCCCTGCGGGCCAAGGTCGCGGAGATCGTCTGGTCGCTCGATCCGGCGATCCTCGAGCAGGCGCGGCCGCTGTTCCAGCAGCTCAAGTAAGGATCGGCGCCGTGGCGCGCCCCTAGGCAAGCACAAGCGGCGCGGTGCTCATCCCGTGGAACGACAGCGACGGGCGGCGCGTGGCCCCGGCGGCATCGAGCCGCCAGCCAGGGGCGCGGGTGAACAGCGCCTCGATCATCGCCGCGATCTCGATGCGGGCGACATGCTGGCCGAGGCAGACATGCAGGCCGGTGCCGAAGGTCAATGACAAGGTCGGCGAGCGCGTGAGGTCCAGCCGGTCACCGTCCGCGAACACCGCATCGTCGCGGTTGCCGCTGCCGAGCACCGCCACCACCGCCTCGCCGTTCGCGATCCTGGCTGTGCCGAGGTCGATGTCTTCGGCCGCAATGCGCGCGACCGCGTATTGCACGGAGGCGCCGTAGCGCAGGAGCTCGGCGGCGGCGCTGCTCCAGTCGACAGCCCGGCGCTCGAGCAGGTCGCGCTGTTCTGGAAAACGGTGCAGCGCGACCACCGCGTTGCCGAAAGCGTCGACGACGGTCTCCTGTCCGGCAAACAGCATGAACACGACGTTGGCCACCATGTCTTCGTGGGACCAGCGCCCTTCGGCGACTTCCCGCGCCATGCGGGCGACCATTCCGTCCGGCCGGAAGGCCTGTTGCGCCAGCCGTTCCTCGACAAAGGCCCGGCACTCGCCATAGGCCGCGGTGCTGGCAGCCGGCGGCTGGTCTGTTCGCAGGTCGAACGCACCAGCCATGCGGCTGGTCACCGATTTCAGCGCCCATGGATCCTCGATCTCGATGCCCATGATTTCCTGCAGGAGCCAGAAGGAGACCGGCACGGCGAGCCCGGCGACGGCATCGATGCGGCCGTCCGCCATCGCCCGGTCGACCAGCTCGCGGCTTAGCGCGCGCAGGCCCTGTGTCAGCGTCTCGACGGCGGATCTGGAGAGGCAGCCTGCAACCGGCCGGCGCAGCTCACCATGATGCGGCGGATCGGCGAGCATCACAGACCGGCTGAGCAGCGCCATCGGCGCCTGGTCGACAAGCTTGCGGCGGACCTCCTCATACCTGCCGGGCGGCGCCTGCAGCAGGGCCGGATGCTTGAGGACGCGGGACACCAGTTCATGGCTGAAGACGTAATGCGCGTCGGCAAGTTCCGGATAGGGCGCGGCGCCGCGCGCGATGCCGCCCGACGCGCGCATTCGGGCAAAATGCGCAAACGGATCGTCGCCGAGCGCGAACGGATCGAAGAACGGAGCCGTCATGCCGTGGCCGGCCCGCATGTCATTTCTTGAGGTCCTTGGCCGAGATGACCCGGAACCCACCGGACGCGGCGTCCTGCGGGAAGAAATCCGGCATGACGTAGAGGAATTCGCAGTCGTAGACGCGGTAGTGCAGCCGCAGCAGCGGATCGCGGATGATCTCTTCGAGCGGCGGCCTTATGCCGGTCTCGTTCCAGCGGTCTATGGTGGCGCGGAACCGCGGGTCGGACCTGACCTGGTCGTCGTCGTCCTCGTCGCCGGATGAGCCGGCATAGGCCGAGCAGCGGCCGTCGCCGATCAGCCAGCGCGCGCCGAGGCGGCGGCCGTGGTGCTCCATCTCCTTCAGCAGCCGGATTGCCGTGTTGCCGCCGCGGTGGCTGGGGCGGACGCAGAGATTGTAGGCATAAAGCGAGTGCACCGGCTCGCTGCGCGGCAGCGATGCAAAGGCATCGAAATTCGTGGGAAAATCGGCGCGCACCAGCGGGTCCTGGCTGGTTTCGGTGAAGCAGAGCGTGCCGGCCAGCGCGTCGCCGTCGATCGCGCCCAGCATGGTGTGGCCAAGCGCCAGCCGGCGGCGGATGGTCGCCTCGCTGGCTCGCAGCGGACCGGCCCAGGCGGCAGCCTCAAGCTCCATCAGCAGCGGCATGTCGTCCGCGTCCAGCTTCCGGATTGGAAGCGCATTGCTCTCGACGTTCATCTCTCGGCCACCCGACTTGCGTGCCGCAGCTTTTTGCTAGTCAGCAAGGCTGCCGTTTGCAATTGTGCAGGCCGGGGGACGCGATCACTTGATATTCTACGTCACGCATAGAAAGCACGCCTATACTCATGCGGTCGTGCTTCTCTATCACCGCCCAGACCTGCAAGCATCGTTCCGGCTGGTTCGCTATGAGGATGCCGGGTTGCTGCGCGGCGTTCGCGCGGGCGTGGTGGTCTGGTCGGACATGGACCGGCTGAGCGCCGAGGAGTTGCAGCGGGCAGCCGAGCTGAGCGCCGAGCTGGCGCAGCAAACGGGCTTGACGCAGCTCAACCATCCGACGGCCAGCCTGCAGCGCTTGGATCTGTTGCGCGTGCTGCGCGGCGACGACGGCAACTTTTTTCGCGCATTCAGGCCGGACGAGCTCGATGACACGATGCGCTATCCCGTCTTCATCCGCGACGAGGTGGGCGCGCTGTACGAGGAGCCGCCGCTTCTGCACGACCGGCCGGCGCTGGACGCGGCACTCGCAAGGCCGGACGGGCGCAAGCTGGTGCGGCCGATCGTGGTGGAGATGACGGGCACGCCAGGGCCTGACGGATACTACCGGAAATTCGCCGCCTACCGGGTCGGCGATACGATCTACGCCCAGCATATTGCGATGTCGAAATCGTGGTTCGTCAAGAATGCGGCCGATCGGCTCCTGCCGGCCCACATCGACGAGATCAGGGCCTACATTACCGGGAACCCGCATGCCGGGCGGGTGATGCAGGTCTTCGAAAAGGCCCGCATGCAGTATGGACGCATCGACTACACGCTTGCCGAGGGCAAGCTTGTGGTGTTCGAGATCAACAGCAATCCGACCGTGCTCAGTGACCCGCCGACACCGTTCGCCACCTACGACCCGCAGCCTTTCGCCGACCGCCACGCCGACGCGCTGCTCGCGCTGCCCCAGGCGACAGCGCCGGACTCGCTGCCCGAAATCGACGCCGCCAACCGGGCGACGCTGGCCAAATTACGGCGCCGCTACGAGTTCAAGCGGCTGAAGCTCGTGCTGCAGAAGATCTTTGGGCGAGGTGGGGCAAAATAGTCTGAAGCGCGACGCCTTGCCCAGCGACCCGCTCGAGCGAAACATGCGCAAAGCCGGGGCCGGCGGAAGTCTTGGCGGGCCGGCTTGTTGCGCCGGCCCGTTCGCCTATCCACATCAGGCGGCCTTGACCTTCAGCTCTTCCTCGCCGCGCACCAGCTTGGTCACGCCGGCGAAGTCGAGCTTGCCGGAACCGAGCACCGGCACCTTCGGCACCACGCGCACCTCGGCCGGCACCATCAGGTCCATGGCGCCATTGGCCTTGGCGAAGGCCAGGAATTCGGCCCGGGTGGCACCGGCGGCCTCGGTGATGAGGATCAGCTTTTCGCCCTTGCGGGCATCCGGCACGCTGGCGACCGCCGACAGCGACCCTTTCCACAATTCGCCGGCCAGCGCCTCGACGGCGGCCAGCGAGATCATCTCGCCGCCGATCTTGGCGAAGCGCTTGGCACGGCCGCGGATGGTGATGAAGCCGGCCTCGTCGACGGTGACGACGTCGCCGGTGTCATGCCAGCCGTCTGCCAGCGGCTCGAGCACGCCCGGCTTCTCGGCCCGCAGATAGCCCGACATGACATTGGGGCCGCGCACGTAGAGCCGTCCGCCGTCATCGACGCCGGGCACCGGGTCCAGCCGGTACTCCATGCCGGGCATGATTTTGCCGACGCTGCCGGAGCGGTTGTACAT
>NZ_RZOF01000241.1:0-10192 GCF_003998955.1 Mesorhizobium sp. M4B.F.Ca.ET.017.02.2.1
CGGCAGCGGTCGATGACGGCGGTCAGCCCGGCATCGAGCCGCCGCGCCAGCCGGTCCATGCGGGCATAGGCCGCCTCGGTCATCACCTCTTCGAGGGCCGCGCGCATCGTGGCGAATTGCAGCGGATTGGCCGACAGCGTCGTGCCCATGCCGGAATAGCCGGGTTCCTTGGTCCGGTTGTAGGCGGCGTAGCGGCTGGCGACCTCGTCGCTCAGGCCCCAGACGCTCGCCGGCACGCCGCCGGCCACCGGCTTGCCGAGGACGAAGAGATCGGGCTCCAGCCCGTACTTCTTGGTGTAGCCGCCGGGACCGGTGGAGATAGTGTGCGTCTCGTCGATCAAAAGCAGCGTGCCGGCGGCGCGGGTGAGGCGCCGCAGCGCGTCGTGGAAGCCCGGCTCGGGCAGCACCATACAGGAGTTGGTCAGCACCGGCTCGGTGATGACGCAGGCGACATCCCTGTCGGCGAGCGCCGCTTCCAGCGCGGCGATGTCGTTGAATTCCACGATCTTCGTTGCCCGCGTCAGGTCGCGGAACTCGCCTGCCAGGCCCGGCCGGTTCACCGGTTTGCCGTCGACCAGCCGCACCATCGTCTCGTCGACCGAGCCGTGATAGCAGCCGTTGAAGACCAGTATCTTCTCGCGCCCAGTCACCGCGCGGGCGACGCGCAGCGCGAAACGGTTGGCGTCGGTCGCGGTGGTAGCGATCTGCCAGAACGGCAGGCCGAAGCGCTGCTGGAGCAGCGGGCCGATGGCAAGGGCATCCTCGCTCGGCAGCATATAGGTCAGACCGCGCCCGGACTGGCGGCGGATGGCGCGGGCGACCGGCGGCGGAGAATGGCCGAACATCGAACCGGTGTCGCCGAGGCAGAAATCGTCGAGCCGGTTGCCGTCGATGTCGGTTATGGTGGCGCCCCTGGCGCTGTCGACAAGGATCGGAAACGGCGTCGGCCAATCGTTCATCCAGTGCATCGGCACGCCGCCGAAAAAGCCGGGCAGGCCATTGCCGGCCTTGGCCTCGGATTTCGGCCGCGCCTTGCGGAAAACCTCAGCCTCCGTGTCGCGCAGCATAGCAATGCGCTCGCGGCTGATGCCGCCGATCGACGTCTTTGAATGGCTGGTTGAATGCATGAAGGCCCCTCTCGCCGTTCACTGTAGACAATCGCCGTCTCAAACCGCAATTGGCCGCCTGCTTGCCGTGCATTGGTTCAGCGGCAGCCGGCTGGCGCTTGACCTCGAGGCAAAGCCCGGCATCAATAAGGGCGTGGCTCGGTTCTGGGGGAGAAAAATGCGGGCGATCATTTGCACTGCGACATTGCTTCTGTCGGCTGGCTCGGCCCTTGCGAGCGGCGGCATCTGGTGCTCCGCCGAGGATGCGGGGGCAATATTCCAGGTCGAGGCCGGCGTCACCAGGGGCATGGGCGGGCCGACGTTCAATTTTCGCGGCGATCTCGAAATTCTCGGCAGGCCTGCCGGCGACAGCCTGCGCAAGACCATCTTCGAGGATTCCAACCTGACGCAATACTGGCTCGACGGCGAGGAATTGCGGCTGAACATCTATCGCGAGCACGAAGTCGCTGAACGTATCAACTCGGTCGAACTGACGATCCTGACCAAGACCAGCGACGAAGGCGTCTATGACGGGCGCTATACGCTCGCCATCTACGACGCCGCGGCGGATACGGACCAGGACGGCAAGCCGGTTGAAGTCAAAGGCAAAGTATCCTGCGGGGCAGAATAGCCGCGGCTATGCGGAAATATCGATTACGCCGCAGTCGCCGGCGGCGCTGCCGAAGACGACGCGGCGCTCTTGCCTGTCCCACATCATCGCGGTGATGGCGCCCTTGCCCGGGCGGCGCAGCAGCACTTCCTTGGCGTCGGCGAAGCGCACCGCCATCACCATGCCGTCGTCATAGCCGATCGCCACCACATCCTGGCTCGGATGGCAGGCGACCGTGGTCACCATGGCGTTGCCGCGCGTGCCGAGCTCCAGCGGTGCCTTGCCCATCGGGCCGTCCTTGCCGGTAAACGGCCAGACGATCGCCGCCGGCGCGCCCGAGCTCGCCAGCCATTTGCCCTTCGGCGCCCATGACAGGCTTTTGACCTTTGCCGGATAGCCGCTCATGCGCATGTGCTTGCCGTCGGCGAGCTTCCAGCCGTGCAGCGCGTTTTCCTGCATCGTGGTGACGAGGAAGGCGCCGTCCGGCGAGAAGGTGATGCCGGTATGGGCGCCGGCCCATTCGAGCTCCACCGGCTTGCCCTCGGCGGCGGGGAAATGCAGCGTCGCGCCATTGTAGCGGGCGACGCCGAAGCGCATGCCCTTGGGCGAGAAGGCCAATCCCTCGACCGAGCGCGGGTGGGCGAATTCCTTGGTCTTGCCGTCGGCGAAGCGCACGAAGGCGGTCTTGCCCGAAGCAAAGGCGATCGCGCCCTGCGGGCCGGCGGCGATGCTGGTGATCCATTTCCTGCCGGCGCTCGCCAGTTCCTCGACGTTGCCGCCCGCGGTGGTCGAAAAGACCTTGCCGTCCTCGCCGCCGGTGATCAGCCGGTCATTGGCGGCATCGTGAAAGGAGGCAAGCAGTCCGTCATTGGCCTGAACGGTCTTATGGCCGTTGTCGAGGCGGTGGATTGTGCCATCGGCGAGCGCGAAATGCGGCACATCGCCGAGGAAGACGGCGGCGACGCAATGGCCTTCGAGATCAAGCGGGGCGACAGTGGGCATGGCTATCTTTGTCTGGTGAAAGTGCAGAAGGCGGCTTACTCGACGTTTGTACGTCCGGCAACCATGAGGGGGATATTCGCCAGCGATGGCGCCGCCCCTCATTGTCCTGCCGGACATTTCTCCCCGTATAGTGACGGGGAGAAAGAGGGCTGTCGCGGATGATCTCGCCAATCTTCAGCGCTACAGAATAGGCGTCGACATCGCGGCCAGCCTTCTTCTCCCCGTCACTATACGGGGAGAAGGTGCCGGCAGGCGGATGAGGGGCGGCGCCAACGGTTGGAAATTGTCGCTACAGAATGCTTGGCAGTGCTTCGATCGCCCTAAGCAGCCTGTCCTCTCCCGAACGTTCAAGCCGCCTGGCAGGCCTCGAAGCTCTTGCGCAGCCGCTCGGCGTCGAGCTCGCGGCCGATGAAGACCAGCCGGCTCTCGTGCTTCTCGCCATCCCTCCAGGCGCGCTGGTGATCGCCCTCGATGATCATGTGGACGCCCTGGATGACATAGCGCTCATCGTCGCCTTTCAGCGCGATGATGCCTTTCAGCCGCAGGATGTTGGGGCCTTCCATCTGGGTGATCTTCTCGATCCACGGGAAGAACTTCTTCGGGTCCATCTCGCCGCCGCGCAGCGACACCGACTGCACCGTCACGTCATGGATATCGGAAGGATGCGCGTGATCGTGGTCATGATCATGGTGATGGTGATCATGGTCATGATCGTGGTGATCGTGATCATGGTCGTGCGCTTCGAGGAAATGCGGGTCGTTCTCCAGCGCGCGGGCAAGGTCGAAGGCGCCGCGATCGAGCACCTCGGCCAGCGCGACACCGGCGCGCGTGGTACGGTGGATCCGGGCCGACGGGTTGATGGCGCGGATCGTCGCCTCGACCTTGGCGAGTTCGTCCGGCGTGACGAGGTCGGTCTTGTTGAGCACCACCACGTCGGCGAAGGCGATCTGGTCCTCGGCTTCCTTGGAATCCTTCAGCCTGAGCGGCAGGTGCTTGGCGTCGACCAGCGCCACCACGGCGTCGAGCTTGGTCTTGGAACGCACATCGTCGTCCATGAAGAAGGTCTGCGCCACCGGCACCGGATCGGCGAGGCCCGTGGTCTCGACGACGATGGCGTCGAAGCGGCCGGGACGGCGCATCAGGCCCTCGACGACGCGGATCAGGTCGCCGCGCACCGTGCAGCAGACGCAGCCATTGTTCATCTCGTAGATTTCCTCGTCGGATTCCACGATCAGGTCGTTGTCGATGCCGATCTCGCCGAACTCGTTGACGATGACGGCATAGCGCCTGCCGTGGTTCTCCGACAGGATGCGGTTGAGCAGGGTCGTCTTGCCGGCGCCGAGGTAGCCGGTCAGCACGGTTACGGGGATCTGCGTCTGCGCTTGGCTCATGTCTTGCCTCGAAAAGTCTTCCTGCCTCGGCAAATCCGGGCTTCGAAAAGGGGAGTGTCGGCTCCATATAGGGTGTGTGCCACGCATTTGCACGCGGCAAACCGATGGGCCAGGCAGCAGGCCGGAAAGGCGCCAGATGTCCGACAAGCGAGCTTCCTTGCCAATCTCCCGGCGCCGGGCGCTCGGCCTGATTGCCGTCACCGCCGGCGGCGGCAGCTTTATGCCGTCCACCGCGCCAGCAGCGCAGGTTTCGTCCTATGCCGGGCTTGCCCTTTTCGATGCCGGCGGCGGCGTTTGCGCCATCACGCCCGAGGCGACCGAGGGGCCGTTCTACTTCGACCCGAAGCTCGAACGCGCCGACATCACCGAGGGAAAGAGCGGTGTCGGCCTGACTGTGAAGCTGCAGGTGGTCGATGCCACCTGCCGGCCGCTGGCAGGGGCGCGCGTCGATGTCTGGCATTGCGACGCGCAAGGCCACTATTCCGGCTATCCGGGCCAGGGCGACGGCCAGGATGTCGACACGTCAGGCCAGACTTTCCTGCGCGGCTGGCAGAAAACAGACGAACGCGGCATCGTGTCCTTCGCCACCATCTATCCCGGGTGGTATCGCGGCCGCACCACCCATATCCACTTCAAGATCTTCCTGGACGACAGCTCGACGATGACCGGCCAGCTGTTCTTCCCCGACGCGCTCAGCGATCAGATCTTTGCGACCGTGCCGCCCTATGCCGAGCGCGCCGGCAAGCGCGACACGTCGAATGCGCGGGACGGCATCGCGAGACGCGCGGGACCGCTGGCGCAGGCGGCCTTGCGCGAGGCGGCGGACGCCTACCAGGCGCTGCTGGTCGTCGCGGTGAAGTCCGGCTGAGGCTCGGCTTTGCACGCCTCGACGCGCCCGCCGGAAAGCCTTCCCGCAGGGGAAAAGTCGTTTGTCATCTAACTGAAATAAACATCTGGCATCACCTCGGCGGACATCGCAATGCTTGCCGGCAAAGCTGTTCTGCAAGCCGGATTCTTTTTGATCGTCGATTGCCAACCGGCAGGCAGCCTCTATGCTGTCGGCACCGGTTCGGCCGAAGAGGGATGACCATGGCCAAGGCGGACAAGACAGCGACAATGAGCCGGCTGCATTCGGCGGCGCGACTGGCGCGCACGGCGCTCGCCGCGCGTCTTCTGGCGCATGGTTTCTATGCCGGGCAGGACCAGATCATGCTGGCGCTCGACCGCGAGGACGGCCAGACGCCCGGCAACCTCGCCGGCCGCCTGGGCGTGCGCCCACCGACCATCACCAAGACCATCAACCGGTTGCAGGCGCAGGGTTTTCTCGAAAAGCGCGCCTCCAACGCCGATGCCCGCCAGGCCCACATCTTCCTCACCGATACCGGCCGCGACATCATCCACGCCATCGAGAAATCGGTGAAGAAGACCGAGAAGCAGGCGCTGAAGGGCCTCGACAAGAAGGACCAGAAGGCGCTGTTCAAACTGCTCGCCCGGGTCGAGGCCAATCTTTCGAACGAAGATCTGGTGCTCATAGACGACGACGCCGAGCTGGATGAGTAACGAGCGACGCGTCAGCGTCGTCTCGCAGCGACGCGTAAGCGCGACGCGAAGCGTCGTCGCGGTGCGCCAGCGTTGCCCTTTAACGAGCGACGCGGTGAGCACGATGCGCAGCATGGTCGCTTCAAGTAGCACCCAAGCATCGGCGGCTTAGCGGAAGGGCGACGACGCTGCGCGTCGCGCCTGAGAGCCATCACAGGGCGTCTCGCGGTTGAGCGACGACGCTGCGCGTCGCGCCTGAAAGCTATCACTGGGCGTCTCGCGGTTGAGCGACGACGCTGCGCGTCGCGCTTTGCACCAGCGCCGACCAACGCCCGGGCGTCAGCCCGAACGCCTTCTTGAAATGCCGGTTGAAATGGCTCTGGTCGCTGAAGCCGGCGGCAACGGCGATTTCGGCCAGCGGCTCGCCCGCCTCGATCATCCGGCGCGCCCGCTGCAGCCGGCGCATCACAAGGAAGCGATGCGGGCTGGTGGCGTAAGTGGCGCGGAAGTGGCGCGAGAGCGCGTAGCGGTCGAGGCCGGTAACGGCTTCCAGTTCACCTGACCGCACCGGCCGCCCGGCATTCTCCTCGAGATAATCGCGCGCAAGTGCTGCGGCGCGCCATGCCGTCTTTCCCATCGGCTTTGCCGGCTGCCCGGCATGTCGACCGAGGTTCCGCGCCAGCCGCGCGATGAAATCGGCGACGAACAGCTCGTCCAATTCTTCCTCCAGCGGCGCCAGCGCCGACAGCAGCGTGCCGCGCAGCGCCGGGTCGCTCACCACCGCATCCTCAACGAAAGGCAGCGGCGCGCCACGCAGGCAATCGATGAGCAGCGACGGTTCGAGATACAGGATCCTGTAGCGCAGTCCGTCCTCCGTGCCGGCGCCGCCATCGTGCAACTCGTCGGGATGCAGCACGATCACCTGGCCGGGCAGGCTGTGTCGCAGCGCGCCACGATAGCGGAAGCGCTGGACGCCGTGCAGCGTGACGCCGATGGCATAGGTGTCGTGGCGGTGCAATTCGAAGGCATTGCCGTGGAAGCGCGCCTCGATGCGCTCGATGCCGGTGCCTGCCGGCGCCGACACGATACCGTCCCCGGTGACCTCGCCCGAGCACGAACGTTCAAGACCCTGCACAGGCTCCGCGGCTAGATCGTGTGGCATCGCTTCATCCAGGCCTGTCACAGGCCGCCTCCCGGAGACTTGAATCTTGGTGTTCGATACGAAATTTGCAATCGTGCTCAGGGACGATCTCGCCGTCTGGCAAAAGCTCAACGTCACCGCCTTCCTCACCAGCGGCATCGTTGCCCAGTTCCCGGAGATCATCGGCGAGCCCTACCGCGACCGTGCCGGCAACATCTACAACCCGCTGTCGATCCAGCCGGTGATCGTGCTGTCGGCGGACGGACCGACGCTGAATGCGATCCATCGCCGGGCGCTGGAGCGCGGCGTGACGACATCGGCCTATGTCGAGGAGATGTTTTCGACCGGGCACGACGCCGCCAACCGCGCCGTCTTCGCCGAATTCGCGCCCGATGACGCCAGGGTCGTCGGCATCGCGCTGCGTGCCGAGAAGAAGCTCGTCGACAAGATCGTCAAGGGCGCCCGCATGCAGTCATGATTGAAGCCCGCAGGCGCTGGTCCACGGAGCGCCTAAACTGAGCCTGTCCGGGGACGCTTGTTGGGCCAGTCGCTTTTGGCTTGCCGGCCAGCGGCGATTGCCGCAAAAGGTGGCGTCTACCTTTCCTCGGCCCGACCTTGAGCATTCCCAAAAATCAAGACGACAGCGCAACGCCGCCGGCGGCGATGCTGCTGATGCTGTGCGTGTATGTCTGCTTCACCTTTCTCGACACCAGCAGCAAATATCTGGTGCTGGCCGGCGTCTCGGCGCTGATCGTCGCCTGGGCTCGCTTCGTCGTTCATGTGCTGCTTGTCGGCGTGTTCCTGCGCGGCTGGCGCGAGCCGTCGCGTTTTCGCGCCAGGAACCTGACCGCGCATATCCTGCGCGGCGCGTTCCTGTTCGGCTCGACCATGTGCAACATTTTCGCGCTGCGAACCCTGCAACTGGCGGAGACGACATCGATCTACTTCTTCGGCCCGATGGTGATCACCGCGCTTGCCGGTCCGCTGCTCGGCGAATGGGCGGGCTGGCGGCGCTGGCTGGCGATCCTCACCGGCTTCGTCGGCGTGCTGATCATCACCCGGCCGGGCGTCGGCGTGTTCGGCATCGGCCATCTCTTCGCGCTCGGCTCGATGCTGTCGAACAGCTTCTATGTCATCATGACCCGCCGCATGTCGGCTACGGAAAGCTCGGAAAGCCTGATCCTGTTCTCGGCACTGGCGCCGACCGTGCTGCTGTTGCCCATGCTGCCGTTCTCAGTGTCGTTGCCGCATGACGGGTGGCACTGGTTCATCCTCCTGATGCTCGGCGTGTTCGGCGCCACCGGCCATTGGCTGCTGGTGCAGGCCTATCGCCTGGCGACCACCACGGCGCTCGCCCCCTACCCCTATTCGCAGATGGTGTGGATGATCATTTCCGGCTGGATCATCTTCAACCAGTTTCCCGACCGCTGGACGCTGCTGGGGGCTGCCATCATCGTCGCCAGCGGCCTTTACATCATTCATCGCGAACACCGGCTTCGCCTGCGCAACAGCGCGACGCTGGACGCAGAGGCCGAAGCCCTGGCAAAAAAACTTTGATTTGCCGGGGATCGATGGCATAAGAGCCGCCTTTAAACAGTTTAAATCGGTTCGGGGAGCGAAGGGCTGGCACAGAAGATCAAGCTTTCGACGATCGCGGATGCGCTCGGTGTGTCCACGGCCACGGTGTCGCTGGCGCTGCGCGACAGCCCGCTGGTGGCGGGCAGCACACGCGACCGCATCAAGGAACACGCCCGCGCCATCGGCTATATCTACAATCGCCGCGCCGCCAGCCTGCGCACCTCGCGCTCAGGCATTGTCGGCGTCGTCGTGCACGACATCATGAACCCGTTCTTCGCCGAGATCCTGCGTTCGATCGAAAGCGAGCTCGACCGCAGCCGGCAGACCTTCATCCTGTCCAACCACTACGACCAGCTCGAAAAGCAGCGCACCTTCATCGACACGCTGCTGCAGCTCGGCGCCGACGGCGTCATCATGTCGCCGGCCATCGGCACGCCGGCCGAGGACATCGTCATGGCCGAGGACAACGGCCTGCCGGCGGTGTTGATCGCGCGCAGCGTCGCCGGGGCCGACGTGCCGGTCTTCCGCGGCGACGACGCCTATGGCACGGCGCTGGCCACCAACCACCTGATCTCGCTCGGCCACAAGCGCATCGCCATGATCGGCGGCACCGACCAGACGTCGACCGGCCGCGACCGTTACCAGGGTTATCTCAACGCCATGGAGGCGGCGGGGCTGGAGGTCAGGCCGTCCTGGCGCATCGCCGGCCCGCGCACCAAACAGGCCGGGTTCGAGGCCGCCGGCCAGTTCTTGGCGCTGAAAGACAAGCCGACCGCCGCCTGCTGCTGGAACGATCTCGTCGCCATCGGCCTGATGAACGGCATCGCCCGCGCCGGCCTGGTGCCGGGCGTCGACATCTCGGTCACCGGCTATGACGATCTCGAGGAGGCGGCAATCGCGACACCGGCATTGACGACGGTCTGGAACGGCCAGCGCGAGGTCGGCCGCCGCGCCGCCAGCGCGCTGCTCGACAAGCTGAATGGACAGACGGTGCGGCCGTCGCAGGAACTGATCAAGCCGGAACTGCATGTGCGCCAGTCGACCGGCAAGCCGGTGGAGCGGGCATGACCAAGACCGAACAGCAGCCGGTCGCCATCCTGGTGCCCGGCCATTTCAACGACCATGCCGTCGGCCGCATCGATCGCACGTTCCGGCGGATCGGGATCGAGCGGGCCGATCCGTCGCTGGTCACCGACGAGATGCGCGAGACGGTGCGCGGCATCGCCTGCTTCGGCGGCATCAAAGCAGCCCTGATGGACGCACTGCCCCGGCTCGAGATCATCGCGAATTTCGGCGTCGGCTACGATTCGGTCGACGCCCGCCATGCCGGGCAAAACGGCATCATGGTGACCAACACGCCGGACGTGCTGACCGAGGAGGTCGCCGACACCACGATCGGTCTGCTGATCAACACCGTGCGCGAAATGTACGCCGCCGAGAAATGGCTGCGCGACGGCGGCTGGGTGAAGACCGGCCACTACCCGCTGAGCCGGCTCACCTTGCGCGGCCGCAGCGTCGGCATCTTCGGCATGGGCCGCATCGGCCTCGCGGTCGCCCGCCGGCTGGAGGCTTTCGCCCTGCCGGTCTCCTACCACAACCGCCGCAAGGTCGAGGGCCTGCCCTACGGCTACCACGCGACCCTGAAAGGCCTGGCCGAGGCGGTCGACACGCTGATTTGCATCGCGCCGGGCGGCGCCGCGACGGAGAAGGCGATCAATGCCGAGATCCTGTCGGCGCTCGGCCCGAACGGCGTCTTCGTCAACATTGGCCGCGGCAGCACGGTGGACGAGGCTGCGCTTGCCGCCGCCCTTGCCAACGGCACCAT
>NZ_RZOF01000242.1:0-10179 GCF_003998955.1 Mesorhizobium sp. M4B.F.Ca.ET.017.02.2.1
CTCCCCGTCCTTCACGGGGAGAGGGTAAGGGTGAGGGGCAGCGCCGACCTCCACAGGATTTGGCGTCACTGGAGCCTGCTCCGCCGGCGGAAATCTCTCCTCCTATTCGCCAGCCTGCGCCGGTCGAACCGGAGCGGATCCTTGCCGAGATTGCACCCGAGCCAGAAGCCGTCCCCGCGCCGCAGCCAAGGCCCGCGCCGTCCGCCGGCAAGGTAACCGTCGCGAAAAAGGTCGAGCAGAAGGCCGAGGTGCAAAAGGCGCCGGAGCCGGCGCCGCGGCGTTCCTGGTTCCAGCGCATGCGCGACGGGCTTGCCCGCTCCTCGCGCGAGCTCTCGGGCAACATCGCCGGCGTCTTCACCAAGCGCAAGCTGGACGAGGACACGCTGCAGGACCTGGAGGACGTGCTGATCCGCGCCGATCTCGGCCTGGAAACCGCGCTCCGCGTCACCGATGCGCTGGCCTCCAGCCGCTACGGCAAGGACGTCTCCGACACGGAGGTGCGCTCGGTCATGGCGGCCGAGGTGGAGAAGGTGCTGACCCCCGTCGCGCTGCCGCTGGAGCTCGACCTCAGCCACAAGCCGCATGTCATCCTGGTGGTCGGCGTCAACGGCACCGGCAAGACCACGACCATCGGCAAGCTGGCCGCCAAGCTGACCGATGGCGGCCTGTCGGTAATGCTCGCCGCCGGCGACACCTTCCGCGCCGCCGCGATCGAGCAGCTCAAGATCTGGGGTGAGCGGACGAAATCGCCGGTCATCGCCTCCAAGCTCGGCGCCGATGCCGCCGGCCTCGCCTATGACGCCTTCGAGAAGGCCAAGGAGGCCGGCTCCGACGTGCTGATCATCGACACCGCCGGCCGGCTGCAGAACAAGGCCGAGCTGATGGCGGAGCTCGAGAAGATCGTGCGCGTGCTCGGCAAGCTCGACCCGGAAGCGCCGCACACCGTGCTGCAGACGGTCGACGCCACCACCGGCCAGAATGCGCTCAACCAGGTCGAGATCTTCCGCAACGTCGCCGGCGTCAACGGCCTGGTGATGACCAAGCTGGACGGCACGGCGCGCGGCGGTATTCTGGTGGCGATCGCGGCCAAGCACAGGCTGCCGGTCTATTTCATCGGCGTCGGCGAACAGGTCGACGACCTCGAACCTTTTTCAGCCAGCGAATTCGCCAGGGCGATCGCTGGCGTGGCTTGAACGATCCCAAAAGCGCCGACTTTCGGGACAACAAGGACTTCCATGAACATCCTCGAACGCGACCCGTCCGACCCGCAGAAACAGAAGAAGGAAGGCGTCAACCCGGCGCTCAAGCTGCTGCTCGAGCTCGGCCCGCTGCTGGTGTTCTTCTTCGCCAATGCGCGCGGCGAATGGCTGGTGCAGAAATTTCCGGCGCTGGGCGAGCTCGGCGGACCGATTTTCGTCGCCACGGGCCTGTTCATGGGCGCCACCGCCATCGCGCTGATGGCGTCCTGGCTGCTGACCCGCACCTTGCCGATCATGCCGCTCGTGTCGGGTGTCGTGGTCTTCGTCTTCGGCGCACTGACGCTCTATCTGCAGGACGACATCTTCATCAAGATGAAGCCGACCATCGTCAATACGCTGTTCGGCGGCGTGCTGCTCGGCGGCCTGTTCTTCGGCAAGTCGCTGCTTGGCTACGTCTTCGATTCCGCCTTCAGCCTCGACACCGAGGGCTGGAGGAAGCTTACCTTCCGCTGGGGGCTGTTCTTCCTCTTCCTGGCCATCGTCAACGAAGTCGTCTGGCGCAATTTCTCGACCGATGCCTGGGTTACGTTCAAGGTCTGGGGCATCATGCCCATCACGCTTCTCTTCACCTTCAGCCAGATGCCGCTGATCATGCGCCATTCGCTGGAGGAAAAGGCCAAGGAAGAGAACGCCGGCAAATAGAACTGAGAGGGGGACGGGCATGGAATTCCTCACCACGCGCGACGAGCTGAGGACGATCTACAAGACGCCCCGACCGACCGACGGCCCCATCCGCAAGGAGCTGAAGGCGCTCGACGGCCACTGCCGCTCCTTCATCGGCAAGAGCCCCTTCGTGCTGATCGGCTCCTCCGACGGCGCCGGCAATGCCGACGTGACGCCGAAAGGCGACAAGCCCGGCTTCGCCGCCATCCTCGACGACAACACCATCGCCATCCCCGACCGGCCCGGCAACAACCGGCTGGACACGCTGGAGAACATCGTCCGCAATCCCTCGGTCGGGCTGTTGTTCCTCATTCCCGGCATGAACGAGACGCTACGCGTCAACGGCGACGCCCGCATCACCGTCGATGCCGGCCTGCGCGGGCGGCTGGCCGTCGACGGCAAGGAGCCGCAGAGCGTCGTCGTGGTGTCGGTCAAGGCGGCCTACATGCACTGCGCCAAGGCTTTCATGCGCTCGGATCTGTGGAAGCCGGAGACCTGGTACGACCGCGCGACGCTGCCGACGCTCGGCCAGATCATCCGCGACCAGCTGGCGCTCGCCGAGGCGGCCGGCGACATCGACCGCGAGCTGGACCAGGATTACCGGCAGACCATGTGGTAGCCTCGGGCTCGATTCGCCCGGACAGTTCCCCCTTGCTCAACATCTTTGCCATTTCCGGCAGCCTGCGCGCCACCTCGACCAATTCGGCGCTGCTCGCGGCGCTGGCTCAAAACGCGCCGGCCGGCTGCCGCGTGACCCTCTATGACGGACTTGGCCGGCTGCCGATCTTCAACCCGGATGACGAGGGCGAGCGCACGCCACCGGAAGCGGCAGCGCTGATCGAGGCCGTCACGGCGGCCGACGGCGTCATCATCTCCTGTCCGGAATATGCCCATGGCGTGCCGGGCGGTCTGAAGAACGCGCTCGACTGGCTGGTGTCGCGCGACGCCGCCGTCGCCAAGCCGGCCATGCTGGTGCACGCCTCGCCGCGCTCGCTCTACGCCCGCGCCGCGCTCAGCGAGATCATGCGCACCATGTCTTTCGTCCTCTTTGAGGAGACGGCGCTGGAGATCGTCCTGATCGGCAAGAAGCCGCCGGAGATGGAGGCGATCTTGACGACGGCCGAGAACCGGCTGGCGATGCGCGCGGCGGTGCAGGGTTTCGCGGCGTCTATACGCAGTCGAACATGAGGTCGTCATCCTGGAGCGAAGCGACGCAGCGCAGACCCTAGGAGCCATGCCGCTACGCTAAGGCATTGCAACGGTTACAGAATTCTGCGCCGTTGCACCGACGTCGAAGGTCACGGCATGGAGGGGCGCTCTCCCGCGAGCCGTCAATACGTCTTGGCGCCGTTGACCATCAGCCGCACCATGTAGAGCGATGTCGTGCCCGCGATGTAAAGGCAGTTCCGCTTGTTGCCGCCGAACACGCAGTTGGCGACGACCTCCGGCACCTTGACCTTGCCGATCAGCGTGCCGTCCGGATCGTAGCAATGGACACCGTCGGCGGCGCTCGTCCAGATGCGCCCGTCCTCGTCGACCCGGAAGCCGTCGAACAGGCCGGCCGTGCAGTCGGCGAAGACCTTTTCGCCGGAGACCTTCTTGCCGCCCTTGCCGACGTTGAAGACGCGGATATGCGCAGGGTTCTTGGCGCCGTGGGTGCGCCCGGTGTCGGCGACATAGAGTTTGCTTTCGTCGAGCGAGAAGGCAAGCCCGTTGGGCCTCACCATGTCGGTGATGACGGCATCGATCTCGCCGCTGTCCGGATCGACCCGGTAGACGTTGCAGGCGCCGATCTCGCTCTCGGCCTTGTCGCCTTCATAGTCGGTGTCGATGCCGTAGCTCGGATCGGTGAACCAGATCGAACCGTCGGACTTCACCACCGCGTCGTTAGGCGAATTCAGTCGCTTGCCGCGCCATTTGTCGGCGATGGCGATGATCGAGCCGTCATGCTCGGTGCGGCTGACGCGGCGGCCCGAATGCTCGCAGGTGACCAGCCGGCCCTGCCGGTCGACCGTGTTGCCGTTGGAATTTCCCGACGGCTGGCGGAACACGCTGACGCCGCCGTCGGTCTCGTCAAAGCGCAGCATGCGATTGTTCGGGATATCCGACCAGACGAGATAACGGCCGGCGGCGAACCAGGCCGGGCCTTCCGCCCAGCGGCATCCGGTGAACAGCTTCTCAACTTGCGCGTTGGAGTTGAACAACCGCGCGAAACGCGGATCGAGGATTTCGTAGTAGTCGGCGGCCGCCATGCATTTCCTCCCGGCATTCAGTCGGTCGCGATCAAGCCAGCCGGCGAGCGATATGGCAAGATCGGTGATGACGGCTTCACCGTCTCTTGAGGCCTTGGCGGCCTTCAATCAGGTTTGCTCGGCGGCAACGGCCGGTTAACCGGCTATGCGTTCAGCGCAATGGTGCATTGCAACATCTTCTTTTTGCAACGCACTATTCCTATGTCATGCTCCGTATCGATCAAGGGAGGAACAATTCGCCGCCAGAACGCGGCACGAAAGGACCCTCGTCATGATCTTCGACAACTTTGTTTCCCGCGCTCGCAGCAGCATCGCCAAGCGCAAGCAGTACAACCGCCTCGTCGCCGAAATCGACAGCTTCTCCAGCCGCGATCTGGCCGACATGCGCGCCGACCGCTCCGAGATGCTCTACCAGATCCACAAGCAGATCTACGGCTGAGTTTTTCGCCCCAACCAGCTCCGCGCCGTCAGGCGCGTTGAGATTCAGGTCAGGCCGAGTCGAGAATGGTGGATTCCGAGAACCGGAGCGGAGCGTACTTAGGTACGTGAGCACCGGAAGCGCGCAGGAAGCCGCGATTCGCAGGCCGCCATCACCTGATATCAATGCGCCGCCAGCGCCTTCTCGATCTGCGGCAAGAGCAGAGTTTCCGCAGATTCGGCCGTGATCGGCCCGACATGCTTGTAGGCGATCTTGCCGTCCTTGCCGACGACGAAGGTCTCCGGCACGCCGTAGACGCCCCAGTCGATCGCCGCCCGGCCCGCCTCGTCGACACCGATCGCCTGGTAGGGATTGCCGACCTCGCCGAGGAATCGGCGGGCGTTCGCGGGCTCGTCCTTGTAGTTCAGCGCCGCCAGCACGAAACGCTTGTCCTTCGACAGAGCGAGCAGCACCGGATGCTCGTCGCGGCACGGCGCGCACCACGAGGCAAAGACGTTGACCAGCGTGACCTTGCCGGCGAAGGCCTTCGAATCGAGCCCCGGCAAGGCGCTGCCTTCCAGCGGCGGCAGGTTGGTCTGCGGCGCCGGCAGGCCGATCAGCGCCGACGGCACTTCCGACACGTCGCGGCCGGACAGAAGCTGCGACAGGAACAGCCCCGCCAGCCCGAGGAACACCAGCAGCGGCAAAAGCACGAACAGGCGCCGCCACCGCGCCGGCGTTGCGGTCTCCGTGCTCTCGCCGCTCATGATTTCGCGCCCTTGTCCTTGACGGCCTCGGCGCCCTTGTCGGAGCGCCGGCGCACGCCGGCGGCTTCCAGCTCGGCAAGATCGCGCTTGCGGCCGCGCTGGTCGATGAGGATCCATGCGACCAGCCCGGCCAGCACCAGCGCCGTGATGGCATAGGCGGCCGTGACATAGAGCGCATGCGCGCTCATGGCAGCCGCTCCACGTGGATGCGGCTTTCCGGTCCGGCCATGTTGCCCTGTTCGATCATGCTTTCCCTTAGCCTTGCCGTTCCAGCTTCGCAATCGGCCGCCGCGCCGCAGCCTCAGTCCGTCCCGTGGCGCAGTGCCAAAGCCGCCGCCAGCGGTCCGAGCACGGCAAGAAACAGCGTCAGCGCGGCAAGAATGAGGAAAGGCTGCAGGAACGGCGCCGGGTCGGCCACCGCGCCATAGCTGGCCGAAACGCCGAAGATCAGCACCGGAATGGTGAGCGGCAGCACCAGCACAGAGATCAGCAGCCCGCCGCGCGGCAGCGCCACCGCGACCGCGGCGCCGGCGGCGCCGATGAAGGTGATGGCCGGCGTGCCGACGAGAAGCGTGAGCGCCGTGGCGCCGATGCCGGCCGCCTCCATGTTCATGAACAGCCCCAGCAAGGGTGCGGCGACCACCAGCGGCAGCACGCTTCCCGCCCAATGCGCCAGGCATTTCACCAGCACCATCAGCGCCAGCATGTGGCGATCGTGGCCCAGCACCAGAAGATCGAGCGAGCCGTCCTCGCGGTCGGCCTGGAACAGCCGGTCGAGGCCGAGCAAGCAGGCAAGCAGGGCGGCGATCCACAGGATCGCCGGGCCGATGCGGGCAAGCAGGTTGAGATCCGGGCCGACGCCGAACGGGATGGTGGCGATGACGGCGAGGAAGAAGATGACGCCCGTCAGCGCCCCGCCACCGGCGCGGATCGAGAGGCGGATGTCGCGCAGGAAGAGGGCTAGCATGGGTTGAGATGCCTGCGCCCAGGCCCCCCTCTCTGGCCTGCCGGCCATCTCCCCCTCAAGGGGGGAGATTGGATGTCACTTCGGCTTTCGCCAATTTTCAACATAAGGAAGCTGGCGGGGCGCGCGAACTGCCGATCTCCCCCCTTGAGGGGGAGATGCCCGGCAGGGCAGAGAGGGGGGTGACAGAGCGACAACCTCAACTGGCTTCCCCCATCCTCAACGCCTTCGCCCCCTCCAACCCCAGCGGCAGATGCGTCGCCGCCACGATGATCCCGCCTTCCTCCAGATGCCCGCGCATCAACCCCGCGAACCGTTCCTCGGACGCCTTGTCCAGCCCCGCCGTCGGCTCGTCGAGCAGCCAGATCGGCCGGTGGCTGACCAGGAGTTTTGCAATGGATGCCCGCCGCCGCTGGCCGGTCGAGAGATAGCCGAACGGCAGATGGCCGATGCCGCCGAGCCCGACGGTCTCCAGCGCCTCGTCGACGCCGAGCGCCGGCTCGCCGCA
This sequence comes from Mesorhizobium sp. M4B.F.Ca.ET.017.02.2.1, assembly GCF_003998955.1. Taxonomy (NCBI): domain Bacteria; kingdom Pseudomonadati; phylum Pseudomonadota; class Alphaproteobacteria; order Hyphomicrobiales; family Phyllobacteriaceae; genus Mesorhizobium; species Mesorhizobium sp. M4B.F.Ca.ET.017.02.2.1. Next base: position 6,832 of record NZ_RZOF01000242.1, read on the forward strand.
GAAGTCGCGCCAGAAGCGCAGATTCTCCGCCACGCTCAAGGCCGTCTTCATCGCGTTGAGATGGCCGAGATAGTGTGACGCCGCAGCGACCGTGGGAAAAGCCTCGCCGCCGGCCTCGACCTGGACCCGCCCTTCGGCGGCGCGCAGCAGACCGGCGATGACCCTCAGCAGCGTCGATTTGCCGGCGCCGTTCGGCCCGGTGACGACCAGCGCCTCGCCCTTCTCGAGCGCAAAGCCGATGCCGGAAAAGACCGTCTCGCCGCCGCGCTCGCCGCCCAGATTTTCGGCGATCAGCCGCATCATTGCCCGTTCCGAAAGCGCCGTTTCGCGGCCGTCGCCGCATCGCACAAATTTGCCTTTCGACTGTCTAGAACTATTCCAGGAAATTCTCTATATGCGGTTCATCCGTGCCAGCGGTCGGCTCGGGAACAGAATTAGCGCCGAACCAGCGCACGCGCCGCCTTGAACGGCTCGGGTTGCTTGGGAGCGGACAGCGGAAATGGCCGTACCCGCACCTTTGCGCGTGATTGCATGCCATCGGCGTCCGTTCCCTTTCAGGCTGAACAGACAAGGACGGATCGCACGTGTCAAAATCCCTGGACAGTTTCAAATGCCGCCGCACCCTGACCGCGGGTGGCGCTGACTATGTCTATTTCGACCTCACCGAGGCCGAGAAGAACGGCCTCGCCGGCATCGCCCGGCTGCCCTATTCGATGAAGGTGCTGCTGGAGAACCTGCTGCGCAACGAGGACGGCCGCTCGGTCACCAAGGAAAGCATCCAGGCGGTGGCCGGCTGGCTGACCGACAAGGGCACCGCCGGCGTCGAGATCGCCTACCGTCCGGCCCGCGTTCTGATGCAGGATTTCACCGGCGTTCCGGCGGTGGTCGACCTGGCGGCCATGCGCGACGGCATCAAGGCGCTCGGCGGCGATCCGGAAAAGATCAACCCGCTGGTGCCGGTCGATCTCGTCATCGACCACTCCGTCATCGTCGACGAGTTCGGCACGCCGATGGCCTTCGCCCGCAATGTCGAGCTCGAATATGAGCGCAACGAGGAGCGCTACAAGTTCCTGAAATGGGGCCAGCAGGCGTTCCGCAACTTCCGCGTCGTGCCGCCCGGCACCGGCATCTGCCACCAGGTCAACCTCGAATATCTCGGCCAGGTCGTGTGGACGAACAGCGAGGACGGCGAAACCACCGCCTATCCCGACACCTGCGTCGGCACCGATTCGCACACCACCATGATCAATGGCCTCGGCGTGCTCGGCTGGGGCGTCGGCGGCATCGAGGCCGAGGCGGCCATGCTCGGCCAGCCCGTCTCCATGCTCTTGCCGGAGGTCATCGGCTTCCGCCTCACCGGCAAGCTCAAGGAAGGTGTCACCGCCACCGACCTCGTGCTCACCGTAACCCAGATGCTGCGCAAGAAGGGCGTCGTCGGCAAGTTCGTCGAGTTCTTCGGCCCCGGCCTCTCCAACATGACGCTGGCCGACCGCGCCACCATCGGCAACATGGCGCCCGAATACGGCGCCACCTGCGGCTTCTTCCCGGTCGACAGCGAGACCATCCGCTACCTGACGATGTCCGGCCGCGACGAGAACCGCATCGCGCTGGTCGAGGCCTATTCGAAGGCGCAGGGCATGTGGCGCGACGCCGGCTCCGCCGACCCGGTCTTCACCGACCTGCTCGAGCTCGACCTCGGCGACGTCGTGCCGTCGATGGCAGGCCCGAAGCGCCCTGAGGGCCGCGTCGCGCTGGAAGGCATTCCGGCCGGCTTCGCCAAGGCGATGGAGACCGAGTATAAGAAGGCCGCCGATATCTCCAAGCGCTACGCCGTCGAAGGCACCGACCACGATCTCGGCCATGGCGACGTCGTCATCGCCGCCATCACCTCGTGCACCAACACCTCGAACCCGAGCGTGCTGATCGGCGCCGGGCTGCTCGCCCGCAACGCCAACCGCGTGGGCCTGAAGCAGAAGCCGTGGGTGAAGACCTCGCTGGCGCCAGGCAGCCAGGTGGTCGCCGAATACCTGGAAAAATCCGGCCTGCAGAAGGAGCTCGACCAGATCGGCTTCAACCTGGTCGGCTTCGGCTGCACCACCTGCATCGGCAATTCCGGCCCGCTGCCGGCGCCGATCTCCAAGACCATCAACGATAAGGGCCTGATCGCCGCCGCGGTCTTGTCCGGCAACCGCAACTTCGAGGGCCGCGTCTCGCCGGACGTGCAGGCGAACTATCTCGCCTCGCCGCCGCTGGTCGTCGCCCATGCGCTGGCCGGAACGGTGACCAAGGACCTGACCACCGAGCCGCTTGGCGAGGACAGGAACGGCAACCCCGTCTACCTCAAGGACATCTGGCCGAGCGCGGCCGAGATCCAGGAGTTCATCGAGAAGAACGTCACGCGCGAGTTGTTCGCCCGCAAATATGCAGACGTCTTCAAGGGCGACGAGTACTGGCAGAAGGTCAAGGCGCCAGAGGGCCAGACCTATGCCTGGGACGACAGCTCGACCTATGTGCAGAACCCGCCCTATTTCGCCGGCATGACATCGGGCTTCGGCAAGATCGGCGACATCAAGGGCGCGCGCGTGCTCGGCCTCTTCGGCGACAAGATCACCACCGACCACATCTCGCCGGCGGGCTCGATCAAGGCCGCCTCGCCGGCCGGCAAGTACCTCACCGAGCATGGCGTCGGCGTCGCCGACTTCAACCAGTACGGCACGCGGCGCGGCAACCATGAGGTGATGATGCGCGGCACCTTCGCCAACATCCGCATCCGCAACCACATGCTGGGTGAGAACGGCCGCGAGGGCGGCTACACGATCCACTATCCCTCGAAGGAGGAGATGTCGATCTACGACGCCGCGATGGAGTACAAGAAGGAAGGCGTGCCGCTGGTCATCTTCGCCGGCGTCGAATACGGCAACGGCTCCTCGCGCGACTGGGCGGCCAAGGGAACAAATCTCCTGGGTGTCCGCGCTGTCATCGCCCAGTCCTTCGAGCGCATCCATCGCTCGAACCTGGTCGGCATGGGCGTCATCCCCTTCGTCTTCGAGGACGGCACCTCATGGGCCTCGCTCAACCTCAAGGGCGACGAGCTGGTCGAGATCGACGGCCTGGACGCCATCAAGCCGCGCCAGAAGATGACCGCCAAGGTCACCTACGGCGACGGCACGGTGAAGAACATCCCGATCATCTGCCGCATCGATACGCTGGACGAGCTCGACTACTTCAAGAACGGCGGCATTTTGCAGTACGTGCTGCGCGATCTGGCAGCTTGATAAGGGAGTAGGGGAGTAGGGGAGTAGGGCAGTAAGGAAGTAGGGAAGAGACACCCCTATTCCCCTATTCCCC
>NZ_RZOF01000243.1:0-10128 GCF_003998955.1 Mesorhizobium sp. M4B.F.Ca.ET.017.02.2.1
GCCCTCCTCGAAGGCCTGGTGCTGTTCCTCGTGCTGCGCTTCCTCACCCATTCCAGGCTGAAGCTGAAGACGCCGCCGACGAAGCGCGGCGTCTTCAGCTTCAGCCTGGAATGGGTGAGGAAGCGCAGCACGAGGAACAGCACCAGGCCTTCGAGGAGGGCTTCGTAAAGCTGGCTCGGATGGCGCGAGAACGGACCGCCATTGGGGAATTCCACCGCCCATGGCACGTCGGTCGGTCGCCCCCAGAGCTCGGAATTGATGAAGTTGGCGACGCGCACAAGGCCAAGCCCGACCGGCACGCCCGCCGACACCACATCGAACAGCGTCCATGTGCGGATGCCGCGCTTGAAGGAGAACAGCGTCATGGCGAGGATGACGCCGAGCAGGCCGCCATGGAACGACATACCGCCCTGCCAGACGGCGACGATGTCGAGCGGATGCGCGATGTAGCGCGCCAGGTCGTAGAACAGCACATAGCCGGCGCGCCCGCCGACCACGACGCCGATCGCTGCCCAGACAATGAAGTCGTCGAGATCCTCCGGTTTCATCGGCAAGGCGCCGTCCGGCCACAGCCTGGCATTGGTGACGAGGCGCTTGGCGTACCACCAGGCAAAGAGGATGCCGACGATGTAGCCGACGCCGTACCAGTGCACCGCCAGCGGGCCGATCTGGACGATGACCGGGTCAATGTTGGGGAAGGGCAGGGAGGCCAGCGGCAGCAGGAAATATTCGCTCAACAGGGTCTCCCGGGTGCGGTCTGGTTTCGGGCGCGGACCATGCGGCAGGGTTTTGGCAGGGTCAAGGCAAGGTGGTGGTTGCCTTGGCCGCCGCAGATGGCGGGGTCAATCCTGAAGCTTGCCGCCGACCATCCGCCTTAGAGCGTCATTGATCCTGTCCTGCCAGCCGGGACCGTCTTCCTGGAAGTGGTCCAGCACGGCACGATCGATTCTGATCGAAACAAGCTCTCTTACGTTCGGCGCGGCTGAGGGTTCGCGAATTGGGGTCGCCGGTTTCTTGATCGGCTTGAAGGCAGCCTCCGCGGCTGCCATCGGATTTGTCGGTCGGCGCGGGGGCGTTGTCATTGGTTGACCCTGACTGAGAGCGACTCGTGCTTGACGCAGGTCGACTTGAAAGCACTACAATAGGCCACGTGGCGCCATCACGTACAGGCTCGGCCGGCGAGGTGCGATGCCGCAGCCGCCGCAACGTTCTTGCATTCCGCGCCGCGCGCCACTACGTCAAATCGAGCAAGCGAGGATTTGCCATGTCGACCGGACCGAACCGCATTCTCGATGAATTCGCCAAGCTGATGACGGATGCCGCCGGCGCCGCGCAAGGCGTGCGGCGCGAAGTGGAGACGGCCTTCAAGGGCCAGGCCGAGCGCATCCTGAATACCATGGACGTGGTGCAGCGCGAGGAGTTCGAGGCCGCACGCGAGATGGCGGTGAAAGCCCGTGAAGACAACGTCCTGCTCGCCGCCCGCATCGAGGCGCTCGAGGCGAAGCTTGCCGAACTCACCGGGCAGGCCGCACCAGCGGCGGCGACGAAGGCCAAAACGAAAAAATAATCGTTAAACTTTTCCACAAAGCACAATCCGAAAAAGCGCTTTGCCGTGAATCGCTTACCGGCATTGCATGAATCATCGTGACAGCGCCTTTCCACATGCGAATGACGCAGTGCGAAAAATTGGGCTGGTCACGCGACTCCCGATCAATAGACTGAATTTGTTGCATGATTCGAAGCAGGGTCATGCGCCGGGCGGTGGGGTCCGGTCTGGGGTCTTTGCGTTTGACGAAGTTCCTGGCCGTCCGAGTTCTAGACAAGATTGTTCGTCGTGTGTGCCCCGCGGAGCGTGTGGCGCTCCCCTGAACACAGGAAGCATCCATGGAACTTCTCGAACTCGAATTCTCCCGCGAAATCCACCCGGTGGATGTCATCGAGCAGGTGGCCCACAACAATGACTGGTCGTTCGAGCGTGCCGGCGACGATGAGATTTCGATTTCGGTGGCGGGAAGCTGGACCGACTATCATGTCTCCTTCTCCTGGATGGAGGATTTCGAGGCGCTGCATCTGGCCTGCGCCTTCGACATCAAGGTGCCCGAGACGCGCGCGCTGGAGGTGATGCGGCTCTTGTCGTTGATCAACGAGCAGATGCTGTTCGGCCATTTCGACCTGTGGGAGCAGGAGGGCGCGATCATGTTCCGCCAGTCGCTGCTGCTTGCCGGCGGGGTCGAGCCGTCGAGCCAGCAGGTCGAGGTGCTGCTGTCGTCGGCTCTCGAGGCCTGCGAATGCTATTTCCAGGCCTTCCAGTTCGTTGTCTGGTCGGGGACCTCGGCCAAGGACGCGCTTGCCGGCGTGCTGTTCGAGACCTACGGCACCGCCTGAGCCGGATCAGGATCCAAGATGAGTGCGAGTGGCGCGCGCAAGCCCGAAATCAGTTTCGCCGATTTCGACCGGGTCGACATTCGCGCCGGCACCATCATCGAGGCCGAGCCTTTCCCCGAGGCGCGCAAGCCGGCATTCAAGCTGAAGATCGATTTCGGCCCTGCGATCGGGGTGAAGAAATCGTCGGCGCAGATCACCAAATACTATGCGCCGGAGACGCTTGTCGGCCGGCAGGTGTTCGCGGTGGTCAATTTCCCGCCGCGCCAGATCGGAAAGTTCATGTCGGAAGTGCTGACGCTCGGCTTTCCCGACGAGGAGGGCGCCGTGGTGCTCGGCGCCATTGAGCGCAAGGTGCCTGACGGCGGACGGCTGTTCTAGGATTTAGCGAGCAGGCTACAGTCATCCACACAGCGCCGCCAGCAAGCCCCGGCGAGCGCCATCACGGTGCTGCAGCCGGCCGGACTGAAGCGATGGCTGGAGTCCGGAACGCGCCGAGAATAGTTCCGACCGCTGCTGCCGAGAGCACCAGATGCAGGCCGTCGAACGGCCAGGCCAGTCCGAAATGCATCAGCATACGGTTCAAGAAGGAAGGCGACGCGCCGTCCGCGGGAATCAGGATCAAGCCTACGGCGAGGCCCAGCCCATATTTGAGTATGGCAACTATTGCGAAAACGATGAACATTATGGCGACGAAACGCAGACGATTGCCGTCGAGCGCACGCCAGCACCCGACTGGATCAAACGAGCCCGTCCAGAGAAAATCGCCGACAAGGAGATATTCCCAGGCAAGTATGAAACCGCCCACAAGCATGTTGAAGATTCCCCTCGCCATCGCCCAGGAAGCGACGTCCTCGGGGCTGAGCGGCAGGTCATGTGTGGCCAGTAGGCCGGCAACAAACAGTCTGTGCTCGCCGGCGACCGCAAAGCCGCAAAGAAGCTGGACGGCCGCGAGAAGCAACGCAGCCAGAAGAATCCGTTGGCCGAGCTCAAAGCGCACGCCCGGGATAGCGAAGCGTTTGACTCGGTCAATGCCGCGTCGAACAACGATATGGCCGCGCTCGGGCGCGTTTGCCATGCGATCCAGGACGAATGCAAAGACCATCGCCGAGAACGGCGCGGCAACAATCGCGGAAAGCCAAGTCCCGTGGGCAAAGCCTTGCGATAGGAGCCAGGCAGGCACCTGCTCCGGATCGGCAAAGAGAATAAGGACAAGCGCCGCCAGACAGAGCGTCATCAGAAAGCAGGGAACCCAGGCGGCCACGAAGAGTGGCCAGGCATTCGCCCGGCAATAGCCTAACACCGTCGCAACGGTCTTACCGACGCGCAGGAGGCGACGTTTCGGCGATACGGCAGGCAATTCGTCCAGCGTTGAAATCGGCGTCGCTCCCGCTAGGAACTACACACGCAGAATAATGCACTGCGATCAACTGTCGCGCAAGGTCTCGCAAGGAACACGCTCGCGGGATTTAAGCTCGTCGGCCCTCGGTCTCTCAGCGCATCTCAAAAACTTCACGCGGAAGACTTTGGCGAATTGTCGATGTTCGGGATCTTCTGCGGGAAATGCACGAGAGGGCGGCATCGAAGAGGCCACACAACTGCCAACGGTCAGGCCGCCAGCTTGTGCGTCGTTCCCAGCGCTTCCTCGACCGTGTCGAGGAACATTTCCGCGCAAGCCTTCCAGCTGTAGCGCATGGCGCGCTGGCGCGCCTCGTTGCGGTCGACGTGGAGCGCGGCAAGGGCAGCCTCACGCAAATCTTCGGAGACCGCGCCGCCGACGCCGTCGCCGACAATGTCGATCGGTCCGGTGACCGGATAGGCGGCGACCGGCGTACCGCTGGCCAGCGCCTCGATGATGACGTTGCCAAAGGTGTCGGTGCGGCTCGGGAAGACGAAGACGTCGGCCGAGGCATAGATCTCGGCCAGTTCGTCATTCGGGCGATGGCCAAGGAAATGGGCGTTGGGATAGCGTGCCTTGAGCTTCGCCAGCTCCGGCCCTTCGCCGACGACGACCTTGCTGCCGGGCAAATCGAGGTCGAGGAAGGCGCCCAGGTTCTTCTCGATCGCGACGCGGCCGACGCACAGGAAGACCGGACCGGGAAATCCCATGTCCTTGCGCTTGTCCGGCCGGAAATGGTCGGTATCGACGCCGCGCGTCCAGGGCTTCAGCTTGTTGAAGCCGCGCGCGGCAAGATCGTCCGCCAGCGACTGGGTGGCGACTAGCGTGCCCTGACCGGAATTGTGGAAATCGCGCAGCCAGCGATAGGCCCAGCTCTCGGGCACCGGCAGCCGGGCGCTCAGATATTCGGGAAAGCGGGTGTGGTAGCTGGTGGTGAAGGGACGGCCGGCATTGCGGCAATAGCGCCTGGCCATGATGCCCAGCGGACCTTCGGTGACGATATGGATGTGGTCGGCCTTGCGCCGATCGATCAGGCGCGCGACGTGGCCAGGCGTCGTCAGCGCCAGGCGGATATCGGGATAGGTCGGCAGCGGCAAGGTGCGGAAGATGTTCGGGGTCAGGAAATCCAGTTCGACGTCGAAGGATTTCAGCGTTTCGGTGAGCCGCTCCAGCGTATGGACGACGCCGTTGACTTGCGGACGCCAGGCGTCGGTGACCATCAGGATACGCATGGCGATCCCGATGCGCATGGCGGCCCTTTGCCGGAAAGGTCGTCTTTTGCCTTGATACGATGCCGGAACGGCGACCAGGCGGCAGCTCGCGCTTCGCTCCAGCGCACCCTTGAAGGCGCGGGCTCGAACCGGGGCGGCAGGGCCGAATCAACTAAAGTCACACGTTTCATGCGCGCTCTTCACCATGGTTTCATGACGAGCGGATGAAGCCGGCAATTCTTGCTTGGAAACCCCGGGCTAGGCCGGAACCTTGATTACCGCGCGCAGGCCGCCAAGCGGGCTGTCTTCCAGCATGATGTCGCCGCCATGACTGCGGGCGATATCGCGGGCGATGGAGAGGCCAAGGCCGGTCCCGCTGGCGTCGAGGTTGCGCGCCTCGTCGAGCCGCAGGAAGGGCTTGAACACTTCCTCGCGCTTTTCGCGCGGAATGCCAGGCCCGTTGTCATCGACGGTGACTTGAAGCGAGCCGCCTCTGTGATCGGCGTTGATCTCCACGGTCCTCGCATAGCGGAAGGCGTTGCCGATGACGTTGGACAAGAGCCGGGCGAAGGCGTTCGGACGCACGTGCACGTGCGGATCGCCGACAAGCGTGGTCGACAGCTTGCATTTGCGCAGCGCTGCCTCCTCGCCGAGTTTCTGGAAATAGGCGTCGAGGTCGAAACGGCCGGGGTCCTCCGATGCCTCGCCGCGGGCGAAGGCGAGATAGCCCTCGAGCATCGACTGCATGTCGTCGATGTCCTGGTCGAGCGCCGCCTTGGTCTCGGCCTTGCCGGGCGCCAGCGCCAGCTGCAGCTTGAAGCGGGTGAGGATGGTCCTGAGGTCATGACTGACGCCGGTCAGCATGGCGGTGCGCTGCTCGATCTGGCGTTCGATGCGCTCGCGCATCTGGATGAAGGCAAAGCCGGCGCGGCGAACCTCCTCGGCGCCGCGCGGGCGGAAATCCCGCGGCATCGGCCGTCCTTTGCCGAAGCTCTCGGCGGCCTCGGCAAGCGTCAGGATCGGCCGGATCTGGTTGCGCAGGAAAGGAATGGCGATCATCAGCAGCACCAGCGAGGTGCCGACCATCCAGATCAGGAAGATGTGGGTGTTGGAGGCATAGGCCTGGCTGCGGCGCACGAAGACGCGCAGCACCTTGCCCTCGAGCTGGACGCGGACCTCGACGATGTTGGAATTGCCGACGGTGTCGATCCAGAACGGCCGGTTGATCTGGCGGGTGATCTCGGCCGAGAGGATCTCGTCGAGGATCGAGAAGAACGGTTTCGGTCCGGGCGGCGGCAGCGGATCGGGCGGCAAAAGGTCGACCTTGAGCTGCATGCGATCCTGGGCGATGCGGATGATGTTGGCGTAGTCGGCATCGTGCGGATAGGTTTCCATCATGTCGATGATGGCGGCGATGTCGCGCACGGTCGCCTGCGACAGGCGCTGCGTCACGGTCTGCCAGTGGCGTTCCATGAAGACGAAGGCGACGACCGACTGCAGCAGGATCATCGGCGCGATGACGATGATCAGGGAGCGGGCGTAGAGCCGCTTCGGCATGTATAGCGCGACCAGGCGCCAGAACCGGTTCCAGGCGCGCGACATGGCTTTCAGCACTCGCATCGCGCGATCGCTCAAGCCGTCATTTCCCGGCCTTTCCAGTTGCGTGGTCGCCATCCGCCCTTCCGCTCGTCAACGGCCGTTCAGCAAAGGGCCTTACAGATAATCTATTCCACGCTGAGCCGATACCCAATACCGCGCACCGTCTGCAGCCAGACCGGGTTGGACGGGTCGCGCTCGATCTTGCGGCGCAGCCGGTTGATCTGGACATCGATGGTGCGCTCGCCGACATCCGACTCGTCGCCGACCAGCTCATGGCGCGGTATGGTCTCGCCGGCGCGCGCGGCAAAAATCGCCAGGATCTCCTGCTCGCGATCAGTCAGCTTCAGCGCCTCGCCGCCACGCTTCAGCTCGCGCCTGGCGATCTGGAAGGTGTAGGGGCCGAACACCAGCTGCTCGACCTTGGGCGTCGCCACCGGGCCGCCACGGCGCAGGATGTTGTTGATGCGCAGGATCAGCTCGCGCGGGTCGAACGGCTTCGGCAAATAGTCGTCCGCGCCGGCCTCCAATCCGGTGATGCGGCTGTCGGTTTCGGACAGCGCCGTCAGCATCAGGATCGGCACGTTCTTTTCGGCCCTGAGCGCCTTGGTGAGGTCGACGCCGGTTTCGCCCGGCATCATCACGTCGAGCACGAGCAGGTCGAAATCGAGGCCGGCGAGCTTGCGCCGGGCCTCGCCGGAATTGCCGGCGACGGTGACGCGGAAGCCGTTTTCGGACAGGTACTGCTTGAGCAGGTTGCGGATACGGGTGTCGTCATCGACCACAAGCAGATGCGGCGCGTCGTCGTCCGGCGCTGTCGGATGATCAACCCTCTCAATGGTCTCCATGGCTCTTCCCCGATATTTTCGCAGGCACAATGTCGATCTGCGCTCTTAGTTCCGGATTGACCATCGCTTCCAGGAAACGTTCGATCGAGGCGCGGTCGGCGGCACCGGAATCCTCCAATGCAGCATGGATGCGGCGTGACTGTGGCCGCGCCAGCGCCAGGGCCAGGGCGCGGCCCTTGGCGGTCGGGTAAAGTTCGCGCTGGCGGCGGTCGCGCGGTCCTTGCAACTGGACGATATGGTCGGTGTCGATCAGCTGCTTGAGCACGCGCGCCAGGCTCTGTTTGGTGATCTTGAGCACGTCGAGCAATTCGGCGACGGTCAGGCCAGGCCTGCGGTTGACGAAATGCAGGACACGGTGATGGGCGCGGCCGAAGCCGTAGTCGGCCAGAATCTGGTCCGGATCGGAAGTGAAGTCGCGATAGGCAAAGAAAAGCAGCTCGATGATGGCGAAGTCGATGCCGTCCTCGTCGGTGATCGCCGTCCTGATCGGTTTTCCGGCGGCGTTGCTCTGATCCGTCATCTTGTCTCCATGCGAAGGGGAATTATGTCAGTACTATTGACGTAATTTCCCGGCAATGGTAATTTTTGACAAGCTTTTCGGCGGATTGCGAACGAAAAGGCAAGGGGGAGCCGTTTTTCCGGAACTTCCTGAGTTTGCCATACATTTGATATCCGCCTACGCTTTCGGACCCCGGCCGCGTGCCGCGGCCGACACGAAACACACGATACAACGATGTGCGGGCTTTCGCCCGCGGGAGGTTTCCATGGCATCCGTTCCTTTCGACCAACTGGACGGCTTCATCTGGATGAACGGCGAGTTCGTCGCGTGGGCCGACGCCAAGATTCATGTGCTGACCCACGGGCTGCACTATGCCAGCGCCGTCTTCGAGGGCGAGCGCGCCTATGGCGGCGAGATCTTCAAGCTCACCGAGCACACCGAGCGCCTGCATGAATCGGCGCGCCTGCTCGGCTTCAAGATCCCCTACACGGTCGCCGAACTCGACGACGCCTGCCGCACGCTGTTGAAGAAGCAGGGCTTCCAGGACGCCTATGTGCGCCCGATCGCCTGGCGCGGCAGCGAGCAGATGGGCGTTTCGGCGCAGAACAACCGTATCAACTGCGCCATCGCCATCTGGCAGTGGCCGAGCTATTTCGACCCGGCGCAGAAACTGAAGGGCATTCGCCTCGACCTCGCCGAATGGCGCCGGCCCGATCCGCGCACCGCGCCGTCGAAGTCGAAGGCCGCCGGCCTCTACATGATCTGCACGCTGTCCAAGCATGCCGCCGAAGCCAAGGGCTATGCCGACGCCATGATGCTGGACTGGCGCGGCCAGGTCGCCGAGGCGACCGGCGCCAACATCTTCTTCGTCAAGGACGGCAAGATCCATACGCCGAAGCCCGACTGCTTCCTCGACGGCATTACCCGTCGCACCGTCATCGGCCTCGCCAAGGAACGCGGCCTGGAGGTGATCGAGCGCGCAATCATGCCGGAAGAACTCGAGGGCTTCGAGCAGTGCTTCCTCACCGGCACGGCAGCCGAAGTGACGCCGGTTTCGGAGATCGGTCCATACCGATTCGAGGTTGGCGAGATCGCCAAGTCGCTGATGAATGACTATTCTGCTGCAGTGCAACCAAAGCATGCGATCGCCGCAGAATAGCGATAAGTCACAGCTTTTTTGTCTTAAAGGGGCGGTTTTCAGGCCGCCCCTTTTATTTAAGCCCCAGTGCATTTGACTTTCGGCCAATTCAGCGTCTCATGATGACGTCGGCCCGAGGAGGCTGGCAGTCATGGAGGGACTGTTAACATGGATACGAACACGCTCGTTGCGATCGTTGTTCAGGTGATTACGGGTATCATTGGTGGTCAGGCAGTGGGCGCGGCGCTGAAGCAAGCGGCGTTGGGTCAGCTTCCCAAAATCCTGGGCGGTGCCATCGGTGGCGTCGGCGGCGCGGCGATCCTCGGCAGCCTGCTCGGCGGTGGCACGATCGATCCGGCGGCGGCTGCCGCGGCGGCAGGCGGATTGGGCAGCGCGTTGAACATTCCAAACATCGTTGGCGGCGCGGGCGGCGGCGCCATCCTGACCGGCATCATCGGGGCGGTCCTGAATGCGATGAAGAAATAGGCCTGCCGGGTTCGGGCTTTTCGCATGGGCGGCTTCGGCCGCCCATTTGTTTCGGCTCATCGAGATCGTCACTGCCGGTGGACGCCGTTCGCATGTGTCTCTACATCGGAGAAGACACAGCGAAAGGACAATCATGGGTCAGCTCAACGCCGGCATCGTGCCGGTCACGCCCTTCCAGCAGAACTGCACGATCCTCTTCGACATGGACGACAGACAGGGAGTCGTCGTCGACCCCGGCGGCGATGTCGACAAGGTGCTGGCGGTGCTGAAGGACAATGACATCAGGGCCGGCGCTATCTGGATCACCCATGGCCATATCGACCATGCCGGAGGCGCGATGGACCTGAAGGAGGCGCTCGGCGTCGATATCATTGGCCCGCACGAGGCCGACAGGCCGCTGCTCGCCAACCTCGAAAACCAGGCCAAGCGCTTCGGCATCACCGACGCGGTGCGCAACTGCGTGCCGGACCGCTTCCTCGCCGAGGGCGAGGCGGTCTCGTTCGGGGAGCATGTCTTCGAGGTCCTGCATTGCCCCGGCCATGCGCCGGGCCACGTCGTCTACTTCAACC